>JAJZYO010000094.1 GCA_021798075.1 Actinomycetes bacterium | reverse complement strand
ATGGTGCACCGCTGGCCGACCCCACAAGCAGGACCTGCCGCCACCGCCGGCCTGGTGCGTGGCGGTCGTCGGTCGTGAGCAGTCGTCGGTCGTGAGCAGTCGTCGGTCGTGAGCAGTCGTCGGTCGTGAGCAGTCGTCGGTCGTGAGCAGTCGTCGGCCGCCCGTAGCAGTACCTCTTGCCTGGCGGGCCGGAGGCCGGTAGTTGATAGTCGGGTCCGTAGGTCGACGCCTGTGTGCGGGCGAGAGGACTCGGACCTCCACCCCTTTCGGGACCAGGACCTAAACCTGGCGCGTCTGCCAATTTCGCCACGCCCGCGCCTGCACGGGCGAGCCTAGCCCCTTGCCGGTGGGTTGGGGCTAGCCTGCCCTTATGGCCCAGCCCGAACTGCTCGCTCTCCCCCTATCGCAGGCCACCGGACCTTCCTCCGACCCGACGCCGGACGTGTACCAGCGGCTCCTCCGGGAGCGCATCGTCTTCCTCGGTACCGAGGTGGACGACCGCTCTGCCAACCTGATCTGCGCCCAACTGCTCCTGCTGGCGGCGGAGGACCCGACCCGCGACGTGAGCTTGTACATCAACTCGCCGGGCGGTTCGGTGACCGCTGGCCTCGCCATCTACGACACGATGCAGTACGTGCCCTGCGACGTGTCCACGGTCTGCATGGGCTTGGCCGCGTCGATGGGCCAGTTCCTGCTGTGCGCCGGCGCCCCTGGGAAGCGTTACGCCCTCCCTCACTCACGGATCTTGATGCACCAGCCGTCGGGCCAGATGCAGGGCCAGGCGGCCGACATCGCGATCCAGGCCGAGCAGATCGTGTACTTGAAGCAGATGATGGCGGAGCGCATCGCTTTCCACACCGGCCAGTCGGTGGAACGGATCGAGCGCGACTCCGACCGCGACCGATGGTTCACGGCCGAGGAGGCCAAGGAGTACGGCTTTATAGACCAGGTCATTTCGCGTGCCAAGCAGGTGGGCGAGCCGGCGGCCGCCCTCAACTGAAGCGGGCCGGCGGCCGCCATCAACCGAGGCTGCCCTCAGCCGGCCTGGCCGGCCACGCCGCCAGGCACCCGCGCCCCTGGAGCCGGAGGCACCGGTCAGGCCGCGCTCCCAGGTTAACCTTCGAGCGCCCTCCGCCCGTACACGGACCTGAGGTCGGCGGGGCGGCGCGATGACGGGTTGGAGGACCACCAAATAGCTCCCGTTGGGACCCCGCACGGGCTCGTCAGTGGGGACTGGAGGGCCGAGGTAGGCCTCAGGAGTTGGACGTAGGCCCCTTGTCACGGCCTGTGGCTATCCGGTAGGCCTTCTGGGCCACTCGGTTGGCCACCTGGCCGAGACCTCCTTCTTTGTAGTGGTGGCGAGCGAGTTCCACGACCGTCCTTGGCCTGGGCGGGCCGGCAGCCGCCGCCGGCTCGGGCACCCCAACGCCAAAACCCCCTGCCAGGAGGTCGGGCGCCCGCCTCGGCCGGCGGCAAAACTCGGCCAGGGGCTCCAGTGCGACCGACCACCGGTACAGCTCGCGCACCTGAACCGCTTTGGCCCGGCAGCCCTCGGCGCGCTCCTTGTCCTCCAAGAGGCGGGCGAGCGCTTCTTCCAGCGCGACTGGGTCTTCCGGTGGGACTGCGAAGCCAAGGCCCTCGCCTTCGACCAGCGCGGCGAAGGCGTCGCCCTCGGTGGTGACGACGGGCAGCGCCGCCCAGAGGTAGTCGAGGCACCTGGTCCGGAACGAGTAGCGGGTCTCCGCGCTGTCGAAGTGCGCGGTCACGCCCACGTCGGCCTCGGTCAAGAAGTTCTCCCGGTCGTCGTAGGCCACCCAGCCTTCGTTGAAAAAGACGCTCTTGCCGGAAACGCCCAGTTCTTCGGCGAGCGCCCGGGTCTTTCCCGCCATGCGCATCTCGGGCACGTCGGGGTTGGGGTGGCGCATCCCCATGAAAAACAGCCGGACCGTGGGCCGGCGCTCCGCCAGCCTGGCGACCGCTCGCACCAGCGTGAGGGGGTCGAACCAGTCGTACACCCCCCCCGCCCACACGATCACGTCGTCGTCGGGCCCGATGCCCGGGACGACTCCGCGCAGGGCCGGCCGGCGGTGCACCGGGCCCTGGTCCGGGAGGCCAAAGGGGACCACGTCGATCAGCCGGCGGAGCGTCGGGTCCTCGTCGTAGGTGAGCGGGTTTGCCCGCCCGAGGGCGCAGAGCTGGCCGATGAAGAGGTCGCGCTGGCGTTCTGTGGCACATATCAGGAAGTCGGCCCGCTCCAACTGGTGGTTCAGGGTCTCGATCGACAGCCGCACGTGCGCGTCCCGGACCGGCCCGGGGTTGCCCTGGGTGAGCGCGAGGGTCTCCAGGTGGAGCGGGTCGTAGACATCGAACACGGTCACGCGGTCGCTCTCTAGGAGCCACGGGTTGTGGTGCGTGACGTAGCCCTGGAGGACCATGACCTCGCTCCAACGGACCGCCTCGGCGAGCGCTTCAGGGGAGGCCGCTCTGGCTTCGAAGCCTTCGCCGGCGAGCTCGCAGTAAGGCGAGGTCGTGAGGAGCCGGACCTCGTTCTCCCTGGCGAGGCGGGACGCCATGTGCCAGGCGCGCATGGCAGGCCCGGCCATCTGCTCCCGCAAGACGTCCGCGGTCACGACGAGGACCCGGCTCACCGCCGGGCCCCAGGGGCGCAGCCGGCTAACCTCACGGCGATGGCGGCAACCACGGGTCGCAGCGTAACGGCCCCGGGCGGGGATGGGGGCCCTGCCCTGGGGGCAGGCGCGGGGCTGAGGTCGCCAGGCGGGCCGGCAGGCAGAGCCGGGCAAGGCCGGTGAGAAGGCGCGTCCTCGTCCTCTCCACCGACCCGATCGGTCCCGAGATGCCCGGCCCCGCCATCCGGGCGTGGCACCTGGCCGAGGCCCTGGCCGCCCACGTGGACGTCGTCCTTGCCAGCACGGTCTCGGTGGAAGGTTCCCACCCGAGCGCCGACCTGCGCCTCGCGTACGGGCCGGCGCTGGCCGAGATGGTGGGGGAGGCCGAGGCCTGCTTCGCCCCGAGCGCGCTCGTGTACATGGCCGACGAACTGCGTGGGGGGGACAAGCCGGTCGCAGTGGACATCTACGACCCCTACCACCTGGAGAACCTCGAAGCCGGCGGTGAGAGCCAGGCGGAGCACGACACGCGGGTCGCCCGCCAGGCCGGCGTGCTGAATGTCGCTCTCCGGCGGGGTGACTTCTTCACCTGTGCGAGCGAGCGCCAGCGGGACTTCTGGCTCGGGAGCCTGGCCGCGCTCGGGCGAGTCAACCCTTACAACTGTGCCGGCGACCCCACGCTTTCCCGGCTGGTCGCGGTCGTCCCTTACGGGCTCCCGGCCAACCCGCCGGTGCACCGCGCGCCGGCGCTTCGCGGCGTGCTGCCCGGCATCGGCACGAGGGACAAGGTCGTCCTCTGGGGCGGCGGTGTCTACAACTGGCTGGACCCGGCCTCGGTGGTGCACGCCGTGGGCCGCCTGGCCGTCACAGTGCCCGAGGTGCGCCTGGTCTTTATGGGCATGGGCCACCCCAACCCCTCCGTGCCCGAGATGCGCGCGGCCACCGAATTGCGCCGGCTGGCGGGCGAGCTCGGCCTCAGCGGGAGGCACGTCTTTTTCAACGAGGGGTGGGTGCCCTACGGGCGCAGGGCCGACCTCCTGCTGGAGGCAGATGTCGCGGTGAGCGCGCACCTGGACCACCTGGAGACGCGCTATTCGTTCCGTTCCAGGGTGCTCGACTACATCTGGGCAGCCTTGCCCATGGTCCTGACCGGCGGCGACGTGCTGGCCGAGGAGGTCGCGGCCGCCGGCTTGGGGAAGGCGGTGGCCCCCGGTGACGTGGGTGCCATCGAGCGGGGCCTGGCCGAACTGCTGGCCGACCCTCCACCGAGGGACCGCTTTGCAGGCCTAGCCCGGCGCTACACATGGGACGTGGTAGCCGGCCCGCTCGTCGAGTGGTGCCTCGCCCCCCGGCGGGCCCCCGACCTGGTCGCCGGCCATGCGGCGCCCGACGAGGCTGCCGCCCGCTGAACCCTCGCCCGCCCGCCGGCGTTGCCTCTAGGGCGCCCTCGGCCCCACCACCGCGTTCTTGCAGACGTAAGTGGTCAAATAGGCCGTTTTCGTCTACAAGAATGACCCGCCGGCGCGGCCGGACAAGCTGCGCTTCGCCAGGGTGAAGAGGTTGCTGGCGGCGGCCAGGCCGTCCTCGCGGAGCCGGCGCAACTGGTCGCGGAGGGCGGTGTTGTCCTCCTCGAGCCGGCGCACCTCCGCCTCCAGCTGGCCCACCCGCTCCTCGTCGGACTCGGCCCGCTTGGCCGCCGCCTCCAGAGCCGCTTCGATGTTGGCGATGTGGCGGTCCTTCAACTCGGTGGCTTGTTCGAAGTGGAGCGCCCGGTGGCGCTCGGTGTCGTAGGCCGTCTCCATGCCGTGCCGGTCGCCCATAGCGTCGTAGTACTCGGCCGTCGCGACGAGGGCGCTCTCGGGCTGCTGGCGAAGCTCGGGCGGCGGCTCGAGCTCGGCCCAACCCGCCGGCAGGGCCGCGAGCCAGCGGGCGAGGTCCATCTGCAGGCAGGTCATGGTCTCGGCGGCGAAAGGGCCGGCGAGGTCGGTCGAATGGTGGCGCATCGACCCCGAGACGAACCCCTTGGCACGGGCCGGCTCCAGCGTCGCGGCCATGCCCGGTGCCAGCACCTCGCCCAGGCGCTCCAGGAGGGCGGCGCCTCCCTGGGCGGGCTGGCGGACGAAGTCGTCGTAGTGGATGACGAGGACGCGCCGGCCCGCCAACCCCTCGAGCAGCTCGGTCGAATAGAGCTGCCAGAGGGCGAGGGCGACCGAGAGCGGCCGCCCGTCCCGTTTGCGGAGCGACAGGGCGGTATCGACGGGGTTGCGCTCCACGACGAGCCAGCACAGGCTCTCGCCTACGGCGGGCGTCCACGCCGGCAGGGCCAGGCTGACGCGGGGGTCCTTCAGTACCAAGGGCCGCCCGGCGGCGCCGGTGCGGAGGCCGTCGAGGAGGCCCTCTATCCTGCCCGTCCACGCCGGGGCGGCTTCGGCTATCTGCTGGCGCGACGGCGGCCTTTCCCAGGCGCCCCCGAGCGAAGCGAACAGTTCGTCGTTGATCGCATTGACGTCCTCCCGCTCGAAGTACCCCTTCGGGTTGTCTTCCTGGGGCGGGAGCAGCTCGTCGTCCTTGCCGGCGAAGTAACCCGCCTGGGTGAGGAAGCCTGCCACCGCGCTCGTCCCGCTGCGGTGCATGCCGACTATGGCCACGCCGGCCGGCTGGGGGCCGTCCATGGGACCGAAGTTAGCGGAAGCTAGCCTCTACCCAGATGGGAAGGCCCAGGCTGCTCGGCGTGCTGCTCTGTTACAACGACGGGGACCTCGTGGAGGACGCCGTGCGGTACCTGTGCGAGCAGGGCCACGAGCTGGTCGTCTGGGACCACGGCTCGACCGACGAGACCCCCGACCTGCTCCGCCGGTTGCAAGGAGAGCTGGTGGAGCTGGCGAGCGTCCCGCGCGACTTCGACTTCTACGGCCTCTACCAGGCGATGTCGGAGCACCTGATTAAGGACTACGTAGGGCGCTACGACTGGATCTCCTGGCCCGACCAGGACGAGTTCTTGGAAGGCCCGGACCGCGCCCGCACCTATGCCGAATGGCTGGAAGAGGTGGTTGGTTCCCCCTACGACTGGATCCAGTTCAACAATTTCAACTACTGGTGGACCCCCGCTGACGACCCGGACGTGACGAGCGCGCCTCTCCGGGTCCGGCACTACTGTCTTTGGCCCGACTGTGGGCCGCGCATCAGGTCGTGGCGGGCGTCGGCCACCAATACCAGAGAGTTCAACCACAACCCGCCGTCCGGCGAGCGTTACCCGCGCAATTTCAACCTCCGGCACTACCCGATGCGTTCGTCTGCCCAGATGCGCCGGCGGCTCGAAGTGGACCGCGCTGGGCTGCGCCGCGGCGGCAGCAACTTCCACTACGACAACATGAGCTCGTGGCCGGAGCGCTTGGTAATAGATCCCGCCAGGCTGCACTTCGACGACGGGCGTTCCGAGCTCGACCACTCGGTGGTGTTCGACTGGCGCAGCATCTACGGGACAGAGGCGAGCACGCCCGCGCCCGCAGCCGGCCCCAGCTAGACGCCGGGGTGGCCCGCTCGGAGGCCGACCGGGAGGCCCCGGCCCCTCCGGCGCAGCGCCACAGGTTCGTTTGGCTGGCCGGCACCCCGGCGGTGGCGGGCGTGAGCCTGGTCGCGACGGTCTTGTCCTGGAGGACCTCAGCTTGGGCCAAGGTGGCGCCCGGGCTCGACCCGTCATGGCAGGCTGGGTTGGCCGAGGGCTTCGAGCGGCACCTTCAGTGGGGCCCGGGCATCATTTTCACCTTCGGCCCGTACGGGCTGGTCGATACCGTCTTGCCCTTCTACCGGCTCACAGTTTTCCTCGCCGTGCTGTTCGCCTTCGCCGTCAGTTGGGGGTTGGCCGCGCTCGTGGTGGGGGCAGCACGGCCGGCCTGGGGGCTCGTGCCTGCCGGTGTCGTCGCGTGGTTGGCCCTTGCCGTGGCGAACAGCCACACCGGCTATGCCGACTTGTTGAGCGCGGCCGCGCTCGGCCTTGCCCTTGTGGCGCTCCGTTCGGAGAAGGCAGGCCGGCGCCAAGCTGCGGTCGTCGTGCTCGGGGCGCTGGCAGGCTTCGCGCTCCTCGTCAAGTTCAACGACGGGCTTGTGTCCTGCGGGCTCTTGGCCGTAGCGGTCGTGGCAGAGGGCGCGGCGTACGGGGCGCGGGCGCTTCGGCGGGCGGCGGCCGGCGTCGGTGCCCTGGCCGGCGCGTTGGCGGTGGCGTGGGCTGGCGCCGGCCAGGGCTTCGCCAACCTGCCCGGCTACTTCAGGGCCTCGTTCTCGGTAGCTGCCGGCTACACCTCGGCGATGAGCCTCTCTGTGGGCCGCCGAGCTGAGGACTACTTCGCCGTGGTCGTGCTCGTGCTGCTCGGGCTGGTCTTCTACCTCTCCGCCGGCTCGTCCCTGGCCCGGGTGGACCGGGACGTGCCACTTGGTGCCACGACAGGCGATGTTGGCCCGGTTGGGAAAGGAGTGCTTGGAGGTGAAGGAAGGCGTCTTCTGCACGGCAGCCGGGGGAACGCGCGCCGGGGGGGCACTCGCGGCCGGGCCGAGCGCGTGAGGCAGGTAGCTCTCGCTGTCTCGCTCGCCGGTTGGACGTGGGCCGTCCTGAAGGAGGGGTTCGTGCGCCACGACACCCACGACCTCACGTTCTTCGGGCTGGCGCTGGCGGCGATCGCCCTGGCACGCGTGGGCCGGCGGTACGTCTTCGTGCAGACGGGTGCCCTGG
>JAJZYO010000093.1 GCA_021798075.1 Actinomycetes bacterium | reverse complement strand
GGAGGCGGCGACCGGCGAGGGTCAGGTGGGCCTCGCCCACGGCTTCGGAGAGGGAGGGGTGCGGGTGGACCAGCTCTGCGACCTCGGAGGGCAGCGCTTCCCAGTTTGTTATGAGCATCCCCTCGGCGATCAGCTCGGTGACATGGGGCCCGACCAGGTGCACACCGAGCACGGGGCCGCCCTTTTCGGCGACGACCTTCACCATGCCACCCTGGCCGTAGATGAGGCCGCGCGCCACCCCGGAGAGGGGGAAGCGGTTTACGACCACGTCGGCACCCCGCTCCCGGGCCGCTGGCTCGGTCAGCCCTACGCTTGCAGCCTCGGGGAGGGAGTATGTTGCCCTGGCCACGCCGTCGTAGTCAATCGGTGCGGGCGACTGGCCGGCGAGGACCTCGGCGACGAGCATCCCCTCGGCGAACGAAGCGTGGGCGAGCGCGAGAGAGGGCGGTGGGAGGAGGTCGCCCACTACGTGAACGCCCGGTACGGAGGTCTCCAGGCGGTCCCAGTCGGCCGGGACCACGAACCCCCTGTCTGTAGCTAAGGCCAGCTCTTCGAGCCCTACGCCGCTCGACACGGGGGTACGGCCGACTGCGACCAGCATGAGCTCGGCGCTCACTTGCTCGGCCTTGCCGGTGCTGTTGATGGTGGCCGTCACCCCTTGTTCGCTCACCCTCACGTCCTCCACGCGGGCGCCCACTAAGACCCTCGTGCCCTTGCGCCGGAGCGCAGAAGCGACCTCGCGGCTGACGTCGGGGTCCTCTGCTGGCAGGACGCGATCCAGCATCTCGACCAGTGTGACGTCCGCCCCAAACGCCCGGTAGAGGCTCGCGAACTCAACCCCCACCGAACCGGCGCCTACCACCAGGGCCGAAGCGGGCAAGCGGTCCAGCCGGGTGGCCTCGTCGGAGGTGACCACGTGCACGCCGTCGGCCGCCAGGCCCGGCATCTGGCGAGGGACGCTGCCCATCGCAAGCACGACGCCGCGGCGCGCCCGGAGCTCCGTTGCCGGCTGGCCCCCGTTCGCGCTGCCACCCGTAGGCGCTACCACACGGACCGTGCGGGGCGATGTCACAGTGGCGTTGCCCGCGACGACCTTTACGCCGTCATGGCTCAGATGGCCGAGAAGGCCCTTGTAGTTGCGCTCCACGATGTCGTCGCGGGTGGCGGCCAGGGCCTTGGCGTCGACAGACTCCAAGGCGGCGCGGAGGCCCCAGCGGTGCTGGCCGTCCTCGATGGACTCTACGATGGTGGCCGCGTGCAGCATCGCCTTGCTTGGGATGCAACCACGGTGGAGACAGGTGCCGCCGACCACGTCACGTTCGACCAGGGCCACCGATAGGCCGAGCCCGGCCGCACGGAGGGCGCAGCTGTAGCCTCCGGTCCCAGCCCCCACCACTACGACGTCAAATTCGCCGGCCTCCAGACGTTCCGTCATCGGGCACTCCTCTCCTCGGGTTTTCCTCGCGTTTGCCCTCTGCGCCATAATGGGCCCAGATGTCAAAAGACGGCCAAACGACGGGCTCGGTCGCTCCCACGCTCGAGGGGAGCTCCAAAGACCTTCTCGGTTACTACCGCAGCATGGCCCTGATAAGGGCGTTCGAGCTCCGTGCATCTGAGATGTACGCGAAGGCCCGGATAGGTGGCTATTGTCACCTCAACCTCGGCGAGGAGGCTGCCGTGGTCGGGTTGGCTAGCGCACTGGAGCGGGGTGATTACCTGTTCACCACCTACCGGGACCACGGCTTCGCCCTCGCCCGCGGCATGAGCGCCAAGGTTGTCATGGCCGAGCTGTTTGGTAGGGCCACGGGCTGTTCGGGAGGTTGGGGTGGTTCCATGCACCTCTTTGACGCCGGGCTTCGTTTCATGGGCGGCTACGGGATCGTGGGCGGGCAGATCCCGCCGGCGACGGGTGCCGCTATGGCTATCGCCTACAAGGGCGAACCGGGGCCGCAGTCGGAGGCTGTCATGTGCGTGCTCGGGGACGGCGCCACCAACATCGGCGCCTTCCACGAGTCCCTCAACCTGGCTTCCATCTGGAAGGTCCCGATCGTCTACGTGGTCATCAACAACGGCTTGGGTATGGGCACGGTCGTGGACGCGGCCTCGGGCGAACCCGACCTGTACAAGCGGGGGTGCGCCTACCGGATCGAGGGTGTCCGGGTTGACGGCGACGACCCCGTTGCCGTCAAGGAGGCCGCTGCCTCGGCTCTTGCGGCCGCCCGGACCGAGCGCCGCCCTTCGATCATCGAGGCGATGTGCTCGCGCTTGCGGGGCCATTCGGTGGTGGACCCGGCCCGCTACCGGACACCTGAGGAGGTCGAGCTCGCCCGCAAGGCTGACCCGTTGCCGGCCCTGCGCTCCCGCCTCATCGAGGCAGGAGTGCTCGACGGTGACGCAGCTTCCCAAATAGACGCCGGAGCCGAGCGGGAAGTGGACGAGGCAGTGGCCTTTGCGGAGGAAAGCCCGTTCCCCGACGTCTCCACCTTGTTTGCAAACACCTATGCGACCGAAGTGCCCAACATCTTGCGCGCTTTGCCGGGCGAGCTGGCCCTCGGGTGGCCAGGTGCTGAGGGCGCCAGTAGTGCCTGAAGTCACCTACCGCCAAGCCCTGCATGACACGCTGCGGGCGGAGATGCTCGCCGACGACTCTGTGTTCCTGATCGGGGAGGAGATAGGGCTCTTCGAGGGGTCCTACAAGATCACAGCGGGCCTCCTAGCCGAGTTTGGGCCGAGGAGGGTGAGGGACACTCCGATAAGCGAGGAGGGGTTCGTAGGGGCGGCGATCGGGGCCGCCATGCTAGGCCTCAGGCCCGTCGTCGAGATCATGACGATCAACTTCAGCTTGCTGGCGATCGACCAGGTGATCAACCACGCTGCAAAGGCGCGGTCGATGTTCGGTGGGCAGGTCAGCGTGCCTATGGTCATCCGGACGCCGGGCGGTGGCGGTCAGCAGCTCGGTGCGAGCCACTCGCAAAATATCGAGGTTTACTATGCCCACTGCCCAGGCCTGAAGGTTGTTGCGCCGGCGACGCCGGCCGATGCAAAAGGCCTATTGACCGCGGCGATCCATGACGACGATCCCGTGATGTTTGTTGAAAACTTGGGCCTTTACAACACCAAGGGCGAAGTTCCCGAAGAGCCCTACACGACCGAGATCGGCAGGGCGGCGGTCGTGAGGGAAGGGAGCGACATCACGGTCGTTTCTTACTCGAGGGCCACGCTCATGGCTCTCGACGTCGCCCGCCACCTCGAAGAAACCGATGGGATCTCGGTCGAGGTCGTCGACTTGAGGAGCCTCCGGCCGCTCGACCGCGAGACGATCTGCGCTTCGGTCAGGAAGACGACGAGGGCAGTGGTAGCCGAAGACGACTGGCTTTCTTATGGAGTGGGGGCTGAAGTTGTCGCCACGATCCAAGAGGGGGCTTTCGACTACCTCGACGCACCCGTGCGCCGATTAGCAGCTGCCGAGGTGCCCCTCCCGTACTCCAAGCCGCTCGAGACTGCCGCCATGCCGAGCGCGGTTGACCTCGCTCGCTTTATCCGCCAGGCCGTCGACGAGAGCACCTACAGGGGTTAGGGGGAAAGTTGGCTGAAGTTCTGATGCCCCGTCTCTCCGACACGATGGAGGAGGGGACGGTTGCTAGGTGGCTCAAGCGGCCGGGGGAAAAGGTGGCCCGGGGTGAGACCATCGCCGAGATCGACACCGACAAGGCCACGATGGACTTGGAAGCCTTCGAGGGAGGCGTGCTCGAGCAGGTTCTCGTCCAAGAGGGTGGCACAGCGGCGATCGGGGCGCCCATAGCGGTGATCGGCGACGGTTCTGGTACCGGAGGTCCGGGGACCGCTGGCCCTAGTGCGGCAACTAAAGCTACGGCTACGGCTCGTTCGGAAGCCCCAGCCGGAGCGGGCCCAGCCGGAGCTGGCCCAGCCGGAGCGGGCCCAGCCTCGGCGAGGGCGGTTGCCCCTGCCCCCCGTGCACAGACGCCTGGCGAGGACCTGGGTAACGGAGCGGGCGCCAGCGTGCCGAGGAGCTCCCCGCTCGCGCGCCGGACCGCTCGCCGGCTAGGCATCGACCTTGTTACATTGCGAGGCAGCGGGCCGGGGGGACGGGTTGTACGCGCTGACGTCGAGAATGCAGCGGCCGTTGGCGGGGTTTTGCCCGAAGGTCCGGCCGGTCCGGTCGCGGGGGCGCTTGCTGGGACGGCGGGTGCTCTGCCTAATGGGGGTGCCGGGGCGCTGGCCGACGTGGAGGAGGTACCTCTCAGCCAGATCCGCAGGGTTACCGCCGAACGCCTCTCGAAGAGCCTCGAGGCTCCCCATTTCTACCTGACGAGCATCATCGATGCTGAGCGCCTCCTCGCCTTTCGCGCCGAAGCCGTGCGCGCCACGGCGGGACAGGAGGGGGCCAGGGTCACGGTGACCGACCTGCTGGTAAAGGCCTGCGCCAAGCTCTTGCGGGCGCACCCCGAGGTAAATTCTGCTTGGGCGGGCGACAGGATCCTCCGTTACCGCCGCGTCAATGTCGGCATCGCCGTCGCCGTGCCCGATGGCCTAGTGGTCCCCGTCGTGAAGGACGCCGACATGAAGCCGCTTTCGGAGCTGTCTTCTGAAGCTCACGCCTTGGCCGCGAAGGCCCGCGAGGGCAAGCTGTCGCTCGAGGACATGTCGGGTGGCACCTTTACGCTGAGCAACCTGGGGATGTTTGGGATAGACCACTTCACAGCGGTGCTCAACCCGCCCCAAGCTGCAATTCTCGCCGTTGGTGCGGCCAAACCAGAGGCCGTCGTCCGCGACGGCGCGGTGGTTGCAGGGACCACGATGAGGCTCGCTCTGTCGATCGACCACCGCACCCTCGACGGCGCGACGGCGGCCCGCTTCCTCGCCGAGCTCCGTGAGCTCCTCGAGGACCCGCTCCGTATCCTGCTCTAACGGGGCTCCCCTCTGGCTGGGCTCCCCTCTGGCTGGGCTGGACTCTGACCGGGTTCGCCTTGGAGCGTTCCCTTTGAATGGCGAGGCGGAGTTGCCGCAACTCGGCAAGTGTGGCCCTAATGGGGTCGCGGAGATTGCCGGCGCCGTACGTGCTGCTGTCGTAGCCTTTCCGGGCCGCACGGAGCGAGAACGACGTTCCAAAGAGCGGTTCCTGGTGGAGCTTGGCCGGCTCGATGACCCCTTTGACCGGGAGGCGGGCCCAGTCCACGTGACGGCCTCGGGCCTCGTGCATGGGCCTCGTGGCACAGTACTTCATCTCCATAAGCGTCTCGGGTTGTGGATCCAGCCAGGCGGCCACATCGAGCGGGGCGAGGTGCCCTGGGACGCAGCACTCCGCGAGACCGAAGAGGAGACCGGCCTTCCCGTCCACCACCCGGCGGGTGGGCCCCGCTTGGTCCACCTGGACGCTCACCCAGCGGCTCTCGGCCATTTCCACTTGGACCTTCGCTACCTCTTACTCTGTGAGGACGTCGAGCCGTGCCCGCCCCCGGGCGAGAGCCAGCAGGTCCGGTGGTTTTCGCTGGCAGAAGCCTCTGCGATCGCCGATCCCGGCCTCTTCGAGGGCTTGGGGCGCCTCGGCGGAGCCGGGCACGCCGAATGTTGACCGCGGGGTCTCGTGACTCGTCGCTGCCTCTAGACGCCGTAGCGGCGGAAGAGCACAGCGTACTCACACCCGGCCGCCATCCCTCCGTAACCGGTGATTTGGCGGAGGAACTGTGCCGGGTCGAAGTCCGTGCCCAACCCTTCGATGTAGGCCCGGTGCTCGGCTAGTGACAATATCCCGGAGTCGATCGTGCTTGTAACGTCCACAAAATGGGTGGCGGTGGCCTCCCCTCCTGCGATGAACACTGCCTTCGTACCCTTCCATGGTTCGCCTGCTTCGGGGAAGAGCCACCGGTTTGCCGCGTCCCGGCAAGCGTCCAGCGCAGCCACGCCCACGGCTCGGTGATCGGCGTGGTTGACTCCACCGGCGTCGCCCCAAGTGAGGTCGAAATTGAGGCCGAGCACGATGTCTGGACGGAGCCGGCGTAGGGCGCCGGCGATGTCCCGCCTGAGGGCGAGGTTGTACTCGAGGGCCCCGTCGGCGTGGCCGAGGTACTCGACGTGGGTGACGCCCACGACTGCGGCGCTCCGGCGCTGCTCCTCCTCGCGGAGAGGGCCGCATTCTGCGGGGGCCAACGCGTCGATGCCTGCCTCGCCGTGCGTGGCCAGGACGTAGGAGACCTCTTTGCCCCTTGCGGTGAAGTAGGCGACGGCGCTCGCCATCCCGTACTCGGCGTCGTCTGGGTGCGCGACTATGACCGTGGCACGCTCCCAGTCCTCGGGGAACGGCTCCATTAGGTTGGTGGACCCTCGCCGGTACCGAGGTAATACATCGTGCTCAGAGGTTACCGCAGTGCTCGCGTCAGCTTGGCCGGCGCCGCCGGCGTTAGCGGCTGACCTTATGGACCGCCTAAGCCTGAGCCCCCGGACTAGCTGGTCGGCTTGGCCACGTCGATCTAAGCAGGAAGGGACCGGGCCAGAGCATTAGCCACCACTCGCGCCAGGTCTGGAGGAACGGCGTTGCCGACCTGGCGGTACTGCGAGGAGCGGGAGCCAGTGAAGCGCACCCAGTCTGGGAAGCTCTGGATGGCGGCCGCCTCGGCCACCGTGATGCGCCGCGCACCCGGGACCTGGCCGCTCCGGGGTCTTCCCCCGCTCACCAGGTGCGCGTGGTAACCGGGCACGATGCCCAAGGTGTCGACCCAGGGAGTCTTGTTGCCGCCCATGGACGCGAGCAGCGTCGGTGCCGGCTTGGGAAGGTCGATAGGCCGCCCGCCACCGTTGTAGACCTGGCCATGGTAGGGGTCGGGCCGAGTCGAGGGGTTGGTCGCGTAAGTGACGATGCTCGGGTTGGGCTCGCCCCGGCCTTGGGGGGTTATCACCGAGCCGGCTGGGACGTAAGGGTGGCGGCGGTTCGGGCCATGGGTAGGGGAAGGCCAGGAGAAGCTCGTGCCGTCGTCCACGCCGACGACGAACAGGCGCTGGCGGTTCTGCGGGACCCCGTAGTCGGCGGCGTTGAGCACCCGCCAGGTGACGTTGTAGGCGAGCCGGGCGCCTGCCCTCACTTGGTCCCCGAGCAACTCTGACAGTGGCAACTCGCCGGCGAGGACCGCCACCATCAGCTGAAAGATGGGCTTTGTCTTGCCATGCGCCAGCCCAGCCACGTTTTCTAGTACGAACGCCCGCGGTGCGATCTCGTAAAGCGCCCGGGCGAACTGTGGGAACCCGTCCCTCGGGTCGGAATGGCCTCGGCGCAGGCCACCCAAGCTCCAGGGCTGGCAAGGTGGCCCGCCAATCACGACCTCGACCCGGCCGAGGTACT
>JAJZYO010000092.1 GCA_021798075.1 Actinomycetes bacterium | reverse complement strand
CGGCAACTAGGGCGTTACCACCTGGGCGCAGGCGGCCGTCAAGGTCGATCACCTCGTATTGGGCCCGCCGACGATAATCGGTCCAGCCAGGGCGCAACAGCGCGTCGCTCACGCGCTCACCATTTAGGTAAATCTCGTAGACGCCCAGAGCGCTCAAATAGAGGCGGGCACGGGCGGGCAGTTCTCCGAGGTCGAAGCGGCGCCGGAGCGCGTAGGCCGCTCGGTCGGGCACGCGCACAGCAGCATCTGGGCGCCGCACCCACAAAGCCGCCCAGTCGGAACGCCGCATGAGCCCTGTCTCCCACATGGCAGGCTCGCTCCACTCGCTCAGTTCCCCCGAAGACGCCCGGACGCGCACAGACCACCAGGTGACCTCGCGGGACCTGAGAGAAGGCCCGGGCCATCGCCCGTTTAGAGCAGAGGACGCCGTCCAGTCGCTCTCCCAGACCCCCTGGCCCGCCTCGAGCTCGGCGGCGGACGCCGCTGAACGCAACTGGAAGGACTCTTGCCAAAAATTGCCCGCCTCATGGGGCAGGCGCCACTGGAGGAAGGGTCGCTCGAAGCCTATGCCGACCGGGTTTGCGAGGAATTCGCAGCGCAATCCTTCAGGGCGCCACGACAGGATTTGGGCAGTCACCAGAACTCAAAAACCCGCCTGGACGCGGGCCATCCCCCTTCCTTGTGAACCGTTTCAAATGGAATGATACCGTTCTGCGGGCCCAGTGTCAAGGTCCGTCGGCAGTCCGCCGAGGGCCGGCCCCGGCCAGACTGGCCCGGCCTGGGTGTACGCTCAGCATCTCTGTGACTGCGAACGAAGAACCTCACACCCAGGCGCAAAGCACGTCCCATGGCGCGTTCCCCGACGGGGCACGCTGGAGGATCGAGATCCCAAGCGTCGAAGGCCCAGATGCACTCCAAGCGGTAGTCGACGAAGCGGCTTCGAGGTCGGTCCGAGTGCACCGGGTGAGCCAGGGAAGCGGCATTTTGATGCTTTCAGACGCCGAGATCGAGGCGATGGTGAGCATTGGCCGAGAACACGACATCGAAGTATGCCTTTGGGCGGGTAGCCGATCGGGATGGGAAACGGGCGCGCCGACACCCACCGCCTCGGCGTTGCGAGGGTCCGACGCAGTGAAGTCGGCCATCGAAGAAGTAGAGCGGGCTGTTGCCCTAGGCATCCGCTCCGTGCTCGTGTCCGATCTCGGGCTCCTGGCCGAGCTCGCAAGAGCACGTCGCGCCCTCATTGTGCCTGCCGACCTCACGATCAAGGTCTCGATCATGGCGGCGCCGGCGAACCCGGCGTCGTTTGCCCTTCTCGCGGGGCTCGGAGCTGACACCATAAACGTGCCATCAGACATGACCGTAGGCCAGCTGGCGGAGCTGCGCGCGTCCTCGGGTGCCATCATCGACTTCTACGTCGAAGCCCCGGGCAACGTCGGCGGCCAAGTCCGCTACCGCGAGCTAGCGGAGATAGTCGAGGCCGCGGCGCCAGTCCACCTCAAATTCGGCCTACGCAACGCACCAGACCTGTACCCGACCGGCGCCCACATCCACGCGACGGTCATCGCGTGTTCACGCGAGCGCGTGCGCCGTGCCCGGCTCGCGATGGAGCGGCTTACTGCCGAGCGGCGGGTTTAGCCCTATCCTCGTTCCAATGGCCGCTCGAGCTGACGGGGACGGGGCGCCGGCGAAAGAATTTGTGCGTTCCGTGGAGCGGGTCTTCGAGATCCTCCGCGCCTTCGGGAAAGACGCACAGAGCCTGACGCTTTCCGAGGTGGCCCAGCGGACCGGCCTGACGAGGGCTAGTGCACGCCGATTCCTGCTCACATTGGAGGCACTCGGGTATGTAGGTTCGGAGGGACGGCGGTTTTTCCTCCGGCCACGGGTACTTGACCTTGGCTTTGCCTACCTCTCTTCGGTCCCGACCTTCGAGATCGTCGAGGCCCACATGGAGACGATGGTCCAACAGGTGCAGGAGTCGTCGTCGGCCTCGGTCCTCGACGGGACCGACATCATCTATACCGTCCGCGTCCCGACGAGGCGGATCATGAGCATTCAGATCGAAGTCGGGACCCGCCTCCCCGCGTACGCGACATCGATGGGGCGCGTGCTCCTCGCGGGCCTCAGCCCCAAAGAACTAGACAGCTATTTCGCCGAGGCGAAACTCGAGCAGCTCACACCCGCTACGGTCGCAGACGAGACGCGCCTGCGCAAGGTCTTGGACCGCGTGCGACGGCAAGGTTGGTGCATGCTCGACCAGGAGCTCGAGACGGGGCTTCGTTCTGTCGCGGTCCCGCTCCACGACCAAGCCGGGCAAGTCTTCGCCGCGATGAACATCTCGACCAATGCCACCCGTGTCCCCGCCAGGAGGCTCCTTTCAGAGCACCTCCCCCTCCTTCGCTCCGCGGCTGGCGCTATCGACGAAGAGATCCGTTCCCGGCGAGCGCCGGCGCGCTAAACGCGCCTCGCTCGCTCCGATAGCTGTCACTTGGCAGGCGCGTCGCCGAGAACCCTTCCCGCCACCCGGAACGCGGCGTTGGCGGCGGGAACGCCAGCGTAGACCGCCACCTGGAGCAACACCTCTGTCACCGCCTCTTCTGTTAGCGGCGCCTCTGCTAGCGGCTCCCCTGCCAGCGGCTCCCCGCCTTCCCCCCTGGCGAGGGCGGCGCGCAGATGGACTTCGAGCTCCTCGGTGCGCCCGAGAGAAGCCAGCATGGCGATCGTAAGGAGGCGCCTCGTGGCCCAGTCGAGGCCAGGCCGAGCCCATATCTCGCCCCAGGGCCACTTGGCGAGGAGATCCTGGAAGGGCGCACCGAAGCCCGCCCCAGCTGCGCGCTCGCGGTCCACGTGGCCGCCCCCGAGCACCTCCCGCCTCACTCTTTCCCCTCGCTCGCTCGCGCTGCCGACGAAGTGCGACAACAAAAGGTCGTTGAACGGTCCTGGGCGTTCGACGTTCGCGAGGTGCGCGCCGGCAGGTAGGACTACGAGCGACGCTCCGGGGATGGCCTTCATCGTCATGGCGGCCAAGTCGGGAGGCACCACCGGGTCGAGCGCGCCGCCCACGACGAGCGTCGGCGCCTTGATGCGCTCGAGGTGGGCGGTTAGGTCAGCACCAGCGAGAGCTTCGCAGCAATAGGCATAGCCTGGAGCGTCGATGCCTGCCAGCGTCGCCGCATATCCCTCCCCCACCTCAGGATGAAGGGAAAGGAACGGCGCTGTGAACCAGCGGCCGAGGGCCGCGGGGGCAAGCTGCGCGGTCCCGGCGCTGCGCACTTGCGCTGCGCGCTCCATATAGGAACCGGCGCCGGCGAAACGAGCGCTCGTAAAGCAAAGTGCCAGCCGGCTCACCCGCTCTGGGTGGTTGGCTGCGAGCCACATGCCCACCAGGCCGCCGAGTGACAGGCCGGCGTAGCAAGCGGCTCCTATACCAAGGTCGTCCATAATCCCAAGGAGCCTCTCGCCGAGCCCTTCGAGCGTGCCAGGGCCCTCCGGTACACCTGCCCCTCCATGGCCGGGGTGCTCGACCCGGACGACCCTGAACCACTGGGAGAGCACCGGCACCTGGCCGTCCCACACGCCGACCGTGGTACCCAGGCTTCCGGCAAGCACGAGCGGAGGTGCGCCTTCGGGCCCGTCGAGCTTGTACGCCACGTCCTCAGCCAACTTCGTTCACCCTCCGGTAGAAGGCCAGAGCGCGCTCGACGAAGGCGTCGGCCGAACCGACCCAGCCCGCGGGGTCAAAGACATCACCCGGCGTCTCGGACAAGGCATCGGCGACTTGCGGATCCAGCCCTAGCTCGCGCTCGAGGTCAGCCCCCGACACTGCAGCCCGCTGGCTCGCCTCCTCGACGGCACGGCGCGCGTCGGGCTCAGGGAGATGGGCGGAGAGCGCCAGGGTGGCCCGTTCGGCGAGGAGGAGGCCCCTCGTCAGCCTGACGTCCGCCTCCATACGGGAAGTGTCCACTTCGAGCCCTGAGAGTATGTCCGCCGCCACCGCCACCGCACCTCCGGCCGTACGCGCGAGCAGGGTGAACGGCTGATGCTCGGCCTGCCATGCTCCGACAGCACGCTCGTGCTCTTGGGCCATCGCCCCTACAACCACGCTGGCGGCACCCAACGCCTGGCGCCACGCCGCAGCCACCGCCGAGGCCATGGCAGGGTTACGCTTCTGGGGGAGCGAGGAGGAACCTCCCCGCCCGGGCGCCGCCGGCTCGAAAGCCTCGGAAACCTCGGTCTGCATCAACAGCGCGACGTCGAGGGCGACCTTGGCGGCCACTCCCGCCGAGGCCGTGAGAGCACCCGCGAGCTCGACGACCCGCAGCCGATTGGTGTGCCACGGGACGACGGGGGCGTGGAGGCCGAGACCCCGAGCTAGATCTTCGACCACCCGGGGCCCGGATGGGCCGAGAGCCGCAAGCGTTCCGGCAGGGCCACCGAGCTGTACTGACAAACGCTCCCGGCGCACCCGTTGGAGCGCCTCGGACGCCTCGAGGGCTGCGACGAGCCAGCCCGCGGCCTTGACCCCGAAAGTCGTCGGAGCGGCGTGCTGCAACAGCGTGCGCGCTGGGACGATGTCTCCGCGATGGCGCTCGGCCAGCCCGGCCGCGGCGGCGGCCAGGCGGCCGACGTCAGTGATCACGATGTCCAGCACTTCGCGCGCCACCAGCATCAGGGCGCTGTCCAAGACGTCCTGGCTTGTCGCGCCAAAGTGGGCCCAACGGGCGGCGCCGGCGGGGAGGCGCGAACGGAGCTCCGCGACGAACGGCACGGCCGGGTTCCCAGACAACCTGCCCCGCCTGCCGAGCGCGGCCGGTGTGAGGTCGTCCCAGGGTTCGTGGCAACAGCGCTCGATGGCCAGCGCCGCATCGGCGGGCACGACACCGAGGTTGGCCTCGGCCCGAGCCAAAGCGGCTTCAAAGCTGAGCATCGCAAGCAACCAGGCGCGGTCCGAGGTGGCGGACGCCAGAGCGTCGGTGGTGACCACGAGCCCGAACAGCTCACCCGCCGTCGCTACAGAGGCCGAAGGATTGTCCCCGCTCTCGTCGTGTTGGCCCGGCCGCTCACCAGGGAGCAAAGAAGACCGTCTCCTTTCCTCCCTGGAGCCAAAAGTCGAGCCTGTACGCAGGCCGGGGCTCCTCGGTCTCGCGCTCTGCCACCAACGTGGCGCGAGCGGCCTCGGGGAGGGCGGCGAGCACGGGGTCCGTCGCGTTGGCGGGGCCTTCGTCTGAGAAGTAGGCCCTCGTCACGAGCCGCTGCTGGAGGCCCCTGGCGAAGATCGACACATCTATATGGGGGGCTTGGCTCTCGCCGGAAGCGCCGGGCACGGCACCGGGCTTTAGCGTCACAAGCTGGTAGCTGCCATCAGGCGCCGTGAGCACCCTCGCAAAACCAGACCAGGGAGGGGGCACCTCGGGCGGGAAACGGCCCTCCGCATCGGCCTGCCAAAACTCCATCATGGCGTCCCCCACCGGGTCGCCCGCGCCATCGAACACCTTCCCGGAGACAACGACGGAGCCCTCCCCGTCTATGGTCGCATCCCCGGTCGCCCAGGCGGTGCCGATCGAGACGAACGGCCCCGCGGTCTGCGATGGAGTGGGCGTGGTCACCTAGAGCTCCACCGGCGTAACCGTCGGGCCGCCTAGCACGATGTCGAAACGGTAGCCAAGCGCCCAGCCTTCGACCGTGGTGCCCAAGTCGAAACGGGACACGAGCGCCAGAGCCGCATTCTTGTCCCTAATTGACTGGTAGATCGGGTCGAGGGGCAGCAGGGGGTCACCGGGGAAGTACATCTGGGTAACGAGGCGCTCGGTGAAGTTCGTGCCGAAGACAGAGAAGTGAATGTGAGCCGGCCGCCAGGCATTGTGGTGGTTCTGCCAGGGATAAGGGCCAGGCTTTATCGTAATGAAGCGGTAGCGGCCCAGGTCGTCGGTCAGGCACCTGCCGGCACCGGCGAAGTTGGGGTCGAGCGGCGCGGGGTGCTTGTCCATCGAGTGGTTGTAACGCCCAGAAGCGTTGGCCTGCCAGATCTCAACGAGCTGGTTGCGGACAGGCCGCCCTGCGGCGTCAAGGACCTCCCCGGCGACGACAACCCGCTCGCCCAGAGGTTCGCCGGCGAGGCCGGCAGTGAGGTCCGCGTCCTCGGGACGCACGCGTGATGGCCCAAAGACTGGCGCCCGTCTCTCGGTGAGGCCGGCCGGAAGGATCCGGAGCGGGTTCTTCGGGGAGCGCAACGCCGTCGAGCGGTACGCGGGACAGTAATATGCCGGGTCTGGCGCCGGCACATCGAGGCTCGTCATTTCGGCTCGCATGGAACTTTGCCCCCCTGCCATCGTGGCCCCTGCCATCGTAGCCTCCCCATGGCCCTCCTCTTATGAGTTCGCATAGCGAACATCATGTTCGCTCTCGGAACAGATCCTATATGTTTGGGCCATGAGCCCCGAAGAGACCGAGCCAGCAGGAGCCATCCCGCTCGGGAAATGGGAGACGGTGGCGGCCGAAGTCGACCCCGACGGGATCGCCTGGGTCACCCTTGACCGGCCCGAAAAGCGCAACGCGATGAGCCCAATGCTAAACAAAGAGATGCTCCAAGTCCTAGACGTCGTCGAAGCCGACGAGCGGGCGCGGGTGCTGGTGCTGACCGGTGCCGGCGAATCTTTCTCCGCTGGCATGGACCTGAAGGAGTACTTCAGGGAGGTCGATGCCGCCGGCCCGGTGGCGCGAGCGCGCTCGCGCCGCGAGGCCAACGAGTGGCAGTACCGCCGCCTCAGGTACTTCCCCAAGCCGACCATAGCGATGGTCAACGGCTGGTGCTTCGGGGGAGCCTTCACCCCCCTCGTGGCGTGCGACCTCGCGATAGCGGCAGACGAGGCCACCTTCGGGTTGTCCGAAGTCAACTGGGGGATCCCGCCGGGCTCGGTCGTCTCACGGGCCCTCGCGGAGGTCGTGCCCGCTCGCGACGCCCTCTATTACATCATGACGGGCCGCACCTTCTCCGGCCCGCAGGCCGCCGCCATGCGCCTCG
Source organism: Actinomycetes bacterium (assembly GCA_021798075.1). The sequence goes on along the minus strand of JAJZYO010000092.1, from coordinate 367 downwards.
TAAACGAGTCAGTACCTCGCGAAGTGCTGCGGGATCGCACGGCCGATCTCGCCCGGCAACTCGCCGGGGTAAACCGGGCCGTCCTCGAAGCGGCCAAGGTGGGCTTCAAACGCGCCCGCAACATGGACTGGGAAGCCTCAGAAGAGTACCTGTACGCAAAGCTTGACCAGTCGACCGCTGCCGACCCCGAGCACGGGCGCGAACACGGCCTTTCCCAGTTCCTCGACGAGAAGTCGTTCCGTCCTGGGCTCGGGGCGTACCGGCGTGGATGAGACTGGGGCCGGCGTGGATGATACTGGGGCCGGCGTGGATGAGACTGGGGCCGGCGTGGATGAGACTGGGGCCGGCGTGGATGAGACGCGGGGCC
>JAJZYO010000091.1 GCA_021798075.1 Actinomycetes bacterium | reverse complement strand
CCATCGCCCTCACGGGGGCCGTGCTGCACGACACCGGGCAGCGGGCCAAGCGCCGCCTCGACCTAGCCGGCATGTTCCTCTTGGGCGCGGGGCTCTTCGGGGTCCTCTGGGCGGTGACGAGGCTCACGACCTCACCCTTCGACGCCAGCACGACCGGGTTCCTCGTCGGAGGCGCCGTCTTGGTAGCGAGCTTCGTTTTCGTCGAAAGGAAACGGGCCGCCCCCATGCTCGACCTCTCGCTCCTGGCCGTGCCCACGGTGAGCCCGACCCTGCTCGCCGCGCTCCTCCAGGGCCTCGCCAACTACGCCGTCCTTTTCCTCCTGATCATGTACCTGCAAGGGCCGCGGGGCCTCTCTCCCCTCGACGCCTCGCTGCTGCTCGTGCCCGGGTACGTGGTGGGCAGCGTGTTCGGCCCGTTGGCGGGCAGGCTGTCCGACCGCTTCGGGCCGGTCCTCCCCGCAACGGCCGGTTTGGCGCTCCAAGGTGTGGCCCTTTTGTGGTTCGCCACCCTCTCGGTCGGCAGCGGGCTTTGGGTCGTGGTGCTGGCGAGCATCGTAAACGGGGTCGGGGCGAGCGGATTCTTCCCAGCCAACTCGGCGGCGCTGATGAGAGCCGTGAAACCGCAAGTGTTCGGCATAGCCTCGGGGATGCTGCGGACGTTTTCCAATGTCGGGATGGTGTTCTCCTTCTCGGTGGCGATCCTGGCCGCGTCCCGGTCGATCTCCCGCTCGCTAGCATTCGCCATCTTCGTCGGGACCGCGAAGCTCCACGGGGCCGTGGCGAGGGCGTTTACAACTGGCCTGCACACTGCGTTTTACGTGTCCGTCGCGGTCATGGCGCTGGCGGCCGCTTTTTCGGCCACCCGGGGCGCCCGCCGACAGGGCGAACTGCCGGCGCCGGCGCCATCTCGGGCCGGCGAGGAAGTGCCGGCGGGCCGCTAGGGCCCCCTGGGCACCGGCCCGCTGGGCACCGGCCAGACGATCGGGCCAGACGCTCGGGCCAGACGCTCGGGCCAGGCGCTCGGGCCAGGCGCTCGAGTTGGCCAGTGGAGGTAGGGTTCTCGGTTTCTCGGTGCGGATCTGCTTTCAGGGCGCGGCCGGCGTCGTAATAACGCCGGAACGTGCACCCAGTTTGGCAAACTGCACCCAGATGGCCACTGCGACCGCAAACTGGGTGCAGCTGGCGCTGCGCCCCGGTCACCTCCGCTTGGCGATGCGCCCCGGTCACCTCTTCGGCTTGGACAAGGCGCCGGCGAGGGCTGCGGCCAACCCGCCGGCAGTGTGCTCCGAGGCCTCGGCAACGACCTCCAGGCCGCGCTCGCGGGCCGTGGCCGCCGTGGTCCCGCCTATGCACGCGACAACGGGTGGCACCTTGGCGCCGGCCGCCTTCGCCTGGTCGAGGTAGCTCGTGACAGCCGAGGGGGAGGCAAAGCAGATGGCGTCGGCCCCGCCGGCGGCGCTGAGCACCTCCAGGGGAAGCGGGCGAGGAACGGTCCGGTAGGCCTCGACCGCCTCGACCCGCCAACCGAGCGCCTCGAGCCCGCGCCGCAGCGCCGGCTGGGCACCGGCGGCTTGAGGGAGCAAGACGGCGCGGTCGTGGCACGCGCCGGCAGGGCCCGGCGGCGGGGCCAAAGCCGTGGTGCCTGGCCCCGTGGTGCCTGGCCCCGTGGTGCCTGGCCCCGTGGTGCCTGGCCCGCCCTGCGCCTCGCCGTCGGCAGGCGGCGCCGGGAAGGCGCCCGCGAGGCCTTCCGCGCTGTGGTCCTCCGCCACCAAGTCAGCCACGACCCGGTAACGCCGCAGGGCCTCAGCGGTCGCCGGACCGACCGCGGCCACCCTGGTCGCGCGGAAAGCCCGGGCGTCGGGGACCAGTTCGAAGAAGCGCTCGACGGCGTTCGCCGAACTGAAAGCCACCCAGGCGTAGGCGCCAGCCTGGAGCCTCCCTACGGCTCCGGCCAGGGCTGCGCCGGCGTCCGCCGGCGGTGCCAGCATGATCGCGGGGGCTTCGACCACCTGAGCCCCGAGGTCACGGAGCGCGGCCGAGAGAGCCCCCGCCTGGTGGGCGGCGCGCGTCACGACGACCGACCTGCCGGCGAGGGGCCCCTGGTCACGCCAAGAAAGATCGAGCGCGGCCACTTGCCCGACCACGATCGTGACCGGGGGCGCGACGGGGGCTTCGGGCAACTCGCCGAGCGTGGTGCGCAGGACCGACTGGTAGCTGTGAGTACCCCACTGCACCGCCATCACCGGGGTCGAGGCCGGCAGCCCGCCCCCCATCAGGCGACCGGCCCAGCGCCTGCGGTGTGCCGCACCCATTAGGACCACGATGGTCCCGCCGGCAGAAGCCAGCGCCTCCCAGTTCGTGCCGCCCTCCCCTGCCGGCAAATCCACCGAACGGCGGTGGCCAGCGACCACCGTGAACCAGCCGGCCAGCCCCCGGTGCGTGACCGGGACACCGGCGAAGGCCGGGGCCGCCACGGCCGAAGTGACTCCCGGCACGACCTCGAAGGTCACGCCGGCGGCGCGAAGGGCCATCGCCTCCTCTCCGCCTCGGCCAAAGACAAAAGGGTCCCCGCCCTTCAGCCGCACCACGGTAAGGCCCTGCCTCGCCTTGGCCACCAGCAGTTCGTTGATGGCCTCCTGGTCACCCCGGTCGTCGGGTTGCTTGCCCACATCGACGGGTTCGGCGTGCGCGGGAGCGAGGGCGAGCAGAGAAGCGTCGCTCAGCCGGTCGTGCACCACCACGTCGGCACGGGCCAGCACCTCGGCCCCCCTGACAGTGAGGAGCCCAGGGTCCCCCGGGCCGGCTCCTACCAGGTAGACGATGCCTGTCACCGGCGCCACCAGGCCCAGGGCACGTCGCCGGGGGCCAGGGCGAGCTGGCTCACCGCCGGCTCCTGTACGAGGCCAGGAGTTTGTCCCCGCCTCCCGCCAGCACGGCCTCGCCCACCTCACGCCCGAGAACAAGGCGGTCACCGGCCGGCGCCTCGGCCGAGCGGCGCACGACGGCGCTCCCGTCCGGCGCGGCGAGCAGGGCCTCCAGCCGGAGGCGCCCGCCGGCGAGCAGGGTCGCGTGGGCGGCCACCGGCAGGTCGCAGCCCCCGCCGACAAAAGCTAGGAAGGCCCGCTCCGCGTCGACCGCGGCCCGAGTAGCAGCATCGTCGAGGCGAAGCACCAGCGCCCGCGTCCCGTCGTCGTCCGCCCGGCACTCGACCGCGATCGCGCCCTGCGCCACCTGGGGGAGCATCACGTCTATGCCGAGCACTTCCATCGGCTGGGGGGAGAGACCGAGCCGGCCGAGCGCCGCAGCCGCCACCACGGCCGCACCCCCCGCTGGCACTCGTTCCAAGCGGGTTGCGATGTTGCCTCGCAGGCTCTCGAAGACGAGGCCCGGTTGCAACGCCGCCAGCTGCGCCCGCCGGCGCTGGCTCCCGGTCGCGACGACGCTGCCGGGCCGGAGCTCGGAAAGGCAGCACCCGACCAGGGCGTCCCGGGGGTCGCCCCGTTCGGGTGTCGCCGCGAGGCATAGCCCCGGCGCCTCGATTGGCTGGAGGTCCTTGGCGGAGTGGACGGCCGCTTCGGCCCTGCCAGCGAGCACGGCTGCCTGGACCTCCCCCACGAACACGCCCCGGCCGCCCATTTCCCACACCGGGACCTCAACGGCGCGGTCGCCGGCGGTGGCTACGGGCAACAGTTCGACTTGCAGGCCGGGGTGGGCTGCTTGGAGCAAGCCAGCAACGTGACGAGCCTGCCAGAGCGCGAGCGGGCTCCCCCGGGTGGCCAGGCGGAGCACTACCGATGCTCTGGGTTCCTTGGGCCGCCTGTGGCCCCTGCCGCGGGCTCCTCCCCGAGGCGGGGGCCCCGACCCCGCCCCGAGCCGAGGCCGAACAGCTCCCGGAACGCCTCCGCCAGCGCCTCCCCCCGAGGCGTCCCCGCCGCTGCTTTCAAGTTGACCGTGGGCTCATGCAGGATCTTAGCGACCACGCGCCGTGTGACCAGCTCGACAGCTTCCCTCTCGGAAGGCCCGAGGGAGGCCAAGCGGCCGTCGAGCCGAGAAAGCTCAGCCCGGCGCAGCTCCTCGGCCCACTCGTGCAGGCGGCTCACCAGGGGGGCCACCGTACGGGCAGCCTGGACGCTGCCATAGCGGGCGAGCTCGTCGGCCACAATGCGCTCGACGGCGGGCACCTCCGCCCAGCGCTCGCCCACCCTGGCGGCGACGAAGGCCTTCAGGTCGTCCATGTCGAGCAGTTGCACGCCGGCAACGTCACGCACAGTCGCCTCGACGCTGCGGGGCACCGCCAGGTCGACCACGACCAGGGCGCGCTCAGGCCGGCGGGAAACCGCACCAGCCAGGCTCTCCGCGCTGAGGAGGGCGTGCCTGGCGCCCGTGCAGGAAACGACGACGTCGGCTTGGGAGAGCGCCAATGGCAGCGCGTCCCAGGCCACGACGCTGCCACCCAGGGCGCTCGCCAGCTTCTCCGTCTTCGCCCGGGTCCGGTTGGCGAGCATGACCGGATGAGCCCCCTCGGCATCGGAGAAGGCCCGGGCAGCGGCCTCGCCCATTTCGCCCAGGCCGATCACGAGGGGCTGCTTGCCGGCGAAACCGCCCAAGGCCTTTTCGGACAGGTCTACTGCCGCATAAGAAAGAGACGTCGTCCCGCGTGAGATCGTGGTCTCCGTACGGGCACGTTTGCCGACCCGGAGCGCATCGCGAAACGCGACACCGAGCATCGTGCCCACCGCGCCCTCCCGCCGGGCCACCTCGAACGCGTGCCGGACCTGGCCGAGCACCTCGTTCTCGCCGAGCGAAGCCGAGTCCAGGCCCGCCGCCACCCGGAACAGGTGGTTGACCGCGGCTTCGTCGAAGTACGAATACAAGCTGCCGGAGAACTCCTCGGGTGCCTTGCCGCTCCAAGTGACGAGGAACTCCCGGATATCCGCCATGGCACCGTGGAACCGGCTCACGACCGCATAGACCTCGGTACGCATGCAAGTCGACAGCACGACCACCTCGTCGAGGTAGGGCCGGCCGCACAGGTCGGAAAGCGCCTTGCTCAGATCTTCGGGCGCGACGATCAACGGCTCGAGGGCCTCGAGGGGTACGGTCCGGTGGTTTATCCCGACTACTGCGATAGACAAGCTTCCACGCGCTCCTTTGCTTCGGCCTGCCTGCCTTGGCGGATCAAGTCGAGCATGTCCCAGCCGAGCGCCGGCCGCCAGTCGACCTCTTCCGTGCTGCGGCCGCTGCCGCGTAGCTCGGCACGCGCCGCAGCCAAGAGCTCCGCCAGCAGCGCCACTTCGGGCCCCAGGTGCTCGGTCACGTGCCCCTTCAGCCAGCTCGCCAGCGCCGGGCTGTAGCCCGAAGTCGAGATCGCCACGCTCACCGGCCCCTGGCGTGCCACCGCGGGCAGTACCAAAGAGCACCGTCCCGGGTCGTCGGCGCTGTTCACCCACACGCCGGCCGCTTCCCCGTCGTCGTAGACGGCCTGGTTGGCCGATGGGTCGCCGGTCGCCGCCACCACCAGCCAGTAGCCGGCGGCCTCTCCCCGCCGGTAGCGCCGCTCTTCGATGCTCGCCAACCCTCTCACCTGGGTCATGGCCGGGCGCACCTCTTCGGCGACCACGTGCACCTGTGCCTCGGCCTCCACGAGGCCGGTGGCCTTGCGAGCGGCGACCTCGCCTCCCCCCACCACGAGGCAGCGCTTGCCGCGCATCACCAAACCGACCGGGTATACGGGCGCCTCGATGGGCATGCCAGCCCTCAGCTGCCGGTGCCGGCGTACTCGTGCCGGCGGGAGGAGTCGTAGTAGGAGAGGATCTGGAGCTCGACGGCCAAGTCGACCCTCCTTATGGAAATATCGGGCGCGACGTTGAGCACCGCCGGCGCGAAGTTGAGCACGGAGGTGACCCCGGCTTCGACCAGGCTGTCCACGACCTGCTGCGCCACAGCTGCCGGCGTGGCGACGAGCGCCATCGTGATGGCGCGGTCCTTTACCACCCGCGCCAGGTCCCGTACCGAGAAGACCTCGGTGCCCTCGATGAACCCGCCGACCTTGGCCGGGTCGGTATCGAAAGCCGCGACCACATGGAAGCCCCTCTCGGTGAAACCGCGATAATGCCCGAGCGCCCTGCCCAAGTTGCCGGCCCCTACCAGGGCCACGTTGTACTCCTTCTCCAAGCCGAGCTCGTGCCTCAGGTGCTGGCGGAGCAGGCCGGTGTCGTAGCCGATGCCCCGCGTGCCGTACGAGCCCAGGTAGGACAGGTCCTTGCGCACCTGGGCCGCGTTGACGCCGGCGTGCGCAGCCAGCTCCTCGGAGGAGATCGTCGCCTGCTGCTGGTCACCGGCATCCGCCAACGCCCGCAGGTACAGGGGAAGCCGCTTGACAGTCGCCTCAGGCAGGAGCCGGCGCTCCCCGGCGGCGAGGGGCACACGGCGGCGGGCCGGCGGCGGCCCGCTCCCGTCGCCTGCTGCCGTCTTTGGGCTGGGAGCCGGCGACCCTGGCATTGCCACAATGTTACGCGAGGACCGGTTGCAACCAGTCCCTGGTCGTCGGCATGCCGCCGGCGGTTGGCCTCGTGCCGCGCCCCGAAAATCGGTGCCGGGACAGCAGGCGGCTGAGCCAAGATCGTCCGGTGAACAAGCTCGAGCCGAGACGCCTGACCCGAGAGCAGGCCCCAGCCTTCGCACGGACGATGGAGCTCTGCTTCGGCAACGTGGCGACCGAGCAAGATGTGGCGGCGATCGTCGCAGAGGACTTCGAACAGGACTGGGCGATCGGGGTTCACGATGGGGGCGATCTCGTCGCCACTGCCTGCGCAACGCCACTCGAGCTGACTCTCCCGGCGGGCCCGGGACGGCCCTTCCCGGTCTTGGGAGTGGCGGGGGTCACCTGCGTCGGGGTGCTGCCGACCCACCGCCGGCGGGGTCTTCTGCGCCAGATGATGGCCTACCAGCTGGCGCAGTTCCGCGAGCGGGAAATCCCGGTCGCGATCCTGACGGCCTCCGAGTCGGTCATCTATGGGCGCTTTGGCTACGGCCTGGCCTCCAGCCACCAGTCCCTCGAGATCGCGACCAGGCGCTCCGCCTTCCGAGAGCTGCCCTACCTGGCCCTGCCCGGGGAGGGCAGGGTGCACATCGTGGGGAAGGACGAAGCCGCCAAGGTCCTGCCCAGCTTGCACGCGGAGGCCAGGGTCCTCCGACCAGGGGAAATAGACCGCGCCGAGGCGCGCTGGACCGGCATACTGGACGACCCCGAGCGGCACCGCCACGGCACCAGCGCACGGATGTACGTGGTCCACGAAGACGCAACCGGGAAGCCGGACGGCTACGCCAGCTACCGCTTCCAGTACCAGGCCGACGGGCCCTCCCGTGGCCACCGGGTGGTGGTAGTCGAGGACATCTACTCCCTG
>JAJZYO010000090.1 GCA_021798075.1 Actinomycetes bacterium | reverse complement strand
CTCGTTCGTGGATGCCGATGGCCTCTACTGAAACCGCCTTTCCCGGAGCAGCGCTCTGGTTCCTCGGTGACGAGACGCTCAACGGTGCCCATGAAGGCGTAGTCACCTTCAGGGCGGCGAAGCCGGGAACCTACCAGTACCTTGACCCCGTCCCGGGCGAGGCGAAGGCTGGCATGGCCGGCACGTTCGTCGTGTCGAAGCCCTGAAACCGCACTGTAAACCTGTCTTTGCTGCGCCCGTCCCCGCCGCGTGCCTCATTGGGTCGCGGCACGCGGGAGGGTGCTCGGGACGCGCCATTCAAGCCTTGTGCCCCGGCCGCCGCTGTCGCTATAGATCTGGAAGGTACCACCGAGCGCCTTCGCTCTGCCTGCCATGTTGGCGAGCCCGCTCCGGCGCGTGACCTCGCCAATGCCCGTGCCATTGTCAGAAATGGCGAGCAGGATTTCCTTCCCGGTGATCTCTAGGTCCACTTCGACCCGTGACGCATGGGCATGGCGGGCCGTGTTGGAGAGAGCCTCTCGGGCGACCGCGAGAAGGTGGGAGGTAACTTGGGGGCTTGCGGCGCCGTCGACTTTGCCGCGGACGCTGACGCGAGGCTCGAACCCGAGTATCTCCGCCGCCTGCGACGTGATCGCGAGAAGCTGGGAGTGGAGCCCGGCAGGCTCTCTGCGCTCTATGGGTTCGGGAGGCTGGGTCAGGCCGAAGATCACTGAGCGGATTTCCTTTATCGTCGCGTCAAGCTCGTCGACGACGTTTTCGAGCCTCGCGCGAAGCGTCGGGCTGTCGGCCAGGCCGAGTGCGGCTTGCAGGTTTATGCCGCTTGCGAAGAGACGTTGGATAACACGGTCGTGAAGGTCCATCGCGACGCGGTCCCGTTCGGCAAGGATCTCTTGTGCGGTGCGAACTTCTGCCAGTTCCCCCTCCGCGAGACGGAGCCGCACCTCGGCCTCGCGCGCCTCTTCGAGCTCGCGGTGAAGTGCGATCAGCCCTTGGTTGGTATGCTCGAGCTCGCCCATGAGGCCCGCGACTTGCTCCATGGCCGCGTCAAGTTGAGCCTGTTTCTCGTGCAGTTCCGCCTCGAGCTGGCTCTGGTCGTCCTTCCTCGCCTGGTCGTCCATTCTCGCGGCCCTAAGCACTTGTCCTTGCCGGGCCACTCAAAAGTGGGGGCTCCGTCTGGCCGGCGCCGGCCGCCTGGCCGGTCTCTCCCTGTATCGCAGGGATGTTGCCGGCGCCCACGTCGAGATGGTTGCTGGCCCTCAGGTCGCAGACGACGAGCACGGTCGCGTCGTCGTTGGGCCTCCCGTAATCCCGCTGCAAGACCGCCGCTATGACCGCTGGGTCGTGGGACAGGAGGCCAGGGTAGGCGAGGGGGTCCCAACTGCTGCGCAGCCCGTCCGAGGCGAGCACGAGGACCGCGCCGGGCGACCAGGGGTAGCTGTTTACGCGGGGCGACGGGGGCACGAGGCTCGTGCCAAGGATGCCGTCCCGGCCCAGCAGCCTCTGGCTCGTGCGATCATTTAACAGCATGCCGGAGATGTTGCCAATGGCCCCGTAGCGTAGCTCCCCCAGTTCGGGGTTGACCGAGCAGACGGCTAGGACCCCGCCACGAGTGGGCCGCATTGCCTCGTGTGCCCGGCGTACGAGCTCTTCCAAGTTGGCGGATGGGTCTGCCCCGAATGCCGACACGGCCGCAGCGGCTGCCAGGCCGGCCTCTCTCCCGTGCCCGAGGCCGTCTACTACTAGCACGGACACCAGGAGCGGCAGGGCCGATACGGCCCATCCATCACCAGATATCCCGCCCTCCTCGATCGCGACGTTGACCGCGCCCCACTTGCACCACCCTGGTCGAGGTGGACCCTCCAGGAACCGTGCGAGGACTACGGTGCCGGCGGGTGGGCTACCGCCCCGAGTAGTGCTGTACAAGTCGAACACCGTTGCGGCGCGGCGAACCGCGCTCAGGCCGACCCCGAGGCCTTTGGCCGGGCGACGGCCTGGCTCACCGCCGCCTGGGTGGCCGCCGCCTGGGTCACCGCCGCCTGGGTCACCGCGGGACGGGCTCGCGTGCGGGACCATCCCGAGGGTTCTCGCGCCGGGCGGCATGCCCGGCCCGCTATCGACGGCAAGGAGCTCCAGGCCCGCTACCAGTGGGCGGACAAGGACATAGCCGCCAGCGCCATGGCGAAGGAGGTTCGTGCCGAGCTCGGTCGCTGCCAGGGCGGCGCGGGCGGCGCGCGTGCCCAGAGTGCGTGCAGCCACTTCGGCAACGCCTCGACGTAACGCCCCGACGTCCTCGTCGGTGCTCACTACGAACTTGTCGTGCTGGGCGCCTACTGTCGGCCCGCTCGTGTTCAACGCCTCCACTTCACGATCGTGACCCTTGTCCCAGAACCCTTGGCCGACGTTATGGTGAGTTCGTCCACGAGGCGCTTGGAACCCGGGAGGCCAAGCCCCAGGCTGCCCCTGGTGGAGAACCCGTCGCTCATTGCGGCTTCCACGTCTTCTATCCCAGGCCCCTCGTCGCTGAAGGCCGCCCTCACCCCCTGGCGCTCACCGTCGCTCGCACGCTCGACCGTGACCTCGCCCCGCGAGCCGGTCGCGTAAACCAGTATGTTTCGGGCTAGCTCGCTGCCGGCGGTGACTAGCTTGGTCTGGTCGACCAGCCCGAGGCCGGCTCTTACGGCCTCAGCCCGAAGGAGCTGGCGCACATGGATGAGGTCGGCTTCGCTGTCGACCAAGGCGACGACGCGAGCCGGGGCAAGTTCAGAGCCGTCGGCTTTGATCGACATCGGCTCGTCGTAGCCGCCGCAGGAGGACCATGCCTTGTTCGGCGTTGAGTGCAGTGTCGAGGTGCCCCATCGGAACGCCCATTTCGACGAGGGTTATCGCGACCGCCGGCTGGATCCCGACAACCACGGCCTCGGAGCCGAGGAGCCGCACCATCGCAACGATCCGGGCGATTACTCGGGCGATGAACGAGTCGACTATGGAAAGGCCGCTTACGTCGAGAAGGACCCCCGTGGCGTGGGTTCGAGCAACTTCGGCCGTGAGCTGGCTTTCCACCTGCAACACGGTCGTGTCGTCGATCTCGCCTTGGAGCGCCACGAGGAGCGTCGCGCCGATCCGCATTATCGGGACAACCCCCGCGGGCCTCGCCTCGATGTCGCTCACGGCGCCTCTCCCGTTGGGGCCCTCCCGGTGCTTGCCTGAGGCTCATCGGGCAAACTCGGGCTCATCAGGGTATGCAGGGACACTAGGGCTCCTCGGATCCGGTCTGCAACGGGCCGCCGAAGCTGCTCATGGTGGCGGCCGCCGAACCGGCCCGCTCGCGCAGGGTCCGCAATGCGAGTTGCAGGGCATCGCGCAGGGTGTTCCGGCTCCTGAGCTGGCCGAAGTCAATGCCGAGGTGGACGATCGCCTGCGCCGTCTCGGGCCTCACCCCGCTCATGATGCTGAGCGCACCCATGAGAGTGGCTGCCTGCACCGTTTTCAGCAGGTGTTGGGCGACGAGTGTGTCGATCGTGGGAACTCCCGAGATGTCGAGGATCACGACCTCTGCCTGGGAGGTAGCGATCTTCTCGAGTAAGGCCTCGGTCAAGCGCGCGGCACGGTTGGAGTCGAGCGTGCCGATGATCGGCAGCACGAGAACTTTGTCCCAGACTTCGATGACCGGGGTCGACAGTTCGAGAATCTCGTCGCGCTGGCGGCGGAGCTGCTCGAGCTGGCGCCGGCGCTCTGTCGCGTCGCGGATGGCGGCCGACACAACCAACCCATCTCTGGTCTGTACAGGGGACAGGCTGATCTCGACGGGGATCTCAGTACCGTCCCGGCGCATCGCGTAGAGCTCGAGCCCGGCGCCCATTGGCCTGGCCCTCGGTTCGGCGAAGTAGCCGCCGCGAAGCTCCGGGTGGTGCGCGCGGAAGTGTGGTGGCACGAGTGTCTCGACCAGCTGCCCGACCAGCTCTTCGCGCTGGTAGCCGAACATCTCCTCAACCTGGTGGTTGACGAGCCTGATCCTGCCGTCGGTACCGACGACGACCATTGCGTCGGGCGCTGATTCGACGAGGCCCCTAAACATGGCGAGCATCGTCTCGAGCTCTGGTAGCCGATCTGCACCGTCGTTGCCGTGGGCGTTGTCGTGGGCGTTGTCGTGGGCGTTGTCGTGGGCGTTGCCGTGGGTGTCCTCAGTGGCCATTCATAGACTTTCTCGTGAGGTGAGCCTAGGCCCAGTCTTCGGGGCACCTCAATGTGGGGGCCGCGCCTCGGTGGGCCGCACGGCTAGGGCCGCGCCCCTGTGGGCCGCACGGCTAGGGCCGCGCCCCTGTGGGCCGCACGGCTAGGGCCGCGCCCCTGTGGGCCGTACGGCCGGGGCCGCGCCTCGGCCGCCTCCGCAAGTTGTTTCGTCGGTAGGGCCGGCGTAATGCGGCTGCCTTAACCTCCAGGGCGAGATCGACCCGACCTGGGTGTACAGGGCTATGCAGGCCTCTATGAGCGCCAAGTCAAGACCGAAGCATCGGAACTGCGTGAAGTGCCTGACGAGGAACAAGAGGAGCTCGCGCTTATCTACGAGGCGAAAGGCCTCCCGAGGGCTGAAGCGGAGGAGGTGGCGAGACGCCTGATGGGGGACGAGCAGGCGGCGCTCGACGCCATGACGAGGGAAGAGCTGGGCCTGGACCCGGACCAGCTCGGTGGGTCACCTAATGCGGCTGCAGGTTCGTCGTTCGTCCTCTTCGCGCTCGGTGCTGTCGTCCCGCTGGTCCCTTACCTGGCTGGCGCTGGCGGCTGGACGGCCGTATTGGCTGGCGTGGGTTGCGCGGCCGTCTCGCTCTTCGGGATAGGTGCGCTGATTACCTTGCTCACGGGGAGGAGCGCATGGTCCTCGGGGACGCGCCAGCTCGTTTTCGGGCTCGCTGCAGCCGGGGTGACCTTCGGCCTAGGGGCGCTTGCCAGCCTCGTGATCTGACCCTACCGGCCTGCCCCTGCCGGCCTGCCCCTGCCGGCCCGCCCTTACCGGCCCGCCCCTACCGGCCCGCCCCTACCGGCCCGCCCCTGCCGCCGGCCCCGTAGATGACCTAGCCTTGCTCCGCAAGCGGCCGGGTGCGCCCCTTGTCGTCATTCCCCCTCCCGTGGCCGCACTGGCAGGGACGTGGCTCGCAGTGCACTTCGGAGCCTGTCCGCGATCTGTTCGTACTCGCCGGCTCGCGAAGTGCCCTCTCGGTACACCAGTCCAATTCGCCGGCCCGGAGCGGGTGGCCGGAACGTCGCTGTCGCCAGACCTCGGCGAACCTCGACCGAGGTAGCGCTCGCCGGCAAAAGCGTTGTCCCGAGGTTGGCGGCGACCAGCCGTGACAAGGTGGTGAGGGAGGTGGCCCGTGCCGGGTGATCGGTGGCCGCACCGACCTGACGGCAGAGGTCAAGTGCCTGGTCCCGCAAGCAGTGGCCCTCCTCGAGCAGGAGGAGCCGTAAGCGTCTGAGCACCGTCGGGTCGACGCGTGACTTGCCTGCCAACGGGTCGTTTTCGGCTACTAGTAATACGAAGTCCTCGTCGTATAGCGGTATCTCGCTGACTCCTGACCCGCCGCTCGGTAGGGCTAGGAGAAGTAGGTCCAAGTCCCCGGAACCCAGCTGGTCCAGCAAGTGAGCGGTCTGGTCCTCCTTCACGTCCGGGCGCAGTGACGGGAAGCGGCGCGCCAAGGTTCGAAGCACGAAAGGCAGCATGTAGGGGGCGACGGTCGGGATGACGCCGAGGCGGAGGGGGCCGCTGAAGGGCCCCCTATCATGCTCCGCCGCACTGACGAGCTTGTCGAGAGATAAGAGCACATCTCGGGCGTGGGCTACCACGGCATTGCCGGCGGCAGTCAGAGCCACCCGGCGGGTGCTGCGCTCGACCACGGGCACACCGAGGTTAGCCTCGAGCCCAGCGACAGCGGCCGAGACCGCCGGTTGGCTGACCGCGAGCCTGGCGGCGGCCTCCCTGAAGTTGAGCGTGTCGGCGAGCGCGACGAGCGCCTTCAGCTGGGCGACACTGGGTGGCCGGGGTCTCTCATCCATAAATGCTCTCTATCAAGATTATCTAACGAGCTTATATGTTGACTCGATTGGAACGGTCTCCAGTGGCTACTAGGTAGCGTGCCAGGGAAACCATTCGCAAGGAGGACTACTGCACGATGCTCACAGTTGGGGACCGCTTCCCAGAGTACGAACTGACCGCTCTTGTGCCCGGCAATCTCTCGCAGGTGCCTGCGAACTCGCCGGAAGACTACTTCACGACGATCACGCCGAAGTCCCACGACGGGAAATGGCGGGTCGTATTTTTCTGGCCCAAGGACTTCACCTTCGTGTGCCCGACAGAGATCGCCGAGTTCGGCCGCCAGGAGGGACAGTTCGCAGAGCGCGACGCGCAGGTCTTGGGCGTGTCGGTGGATAGCGAGTTCGTGCACTTCGCCTGGCGAAAGGAGCACGCTGACCTGCGCGAGCTCCCGTTCCCGATGCTCTCGGACGTTCGTCGTGAGCTCTCCCTTGCTGCTGGCGTGCTTGGCGCCGACGGTGTCGCTCAGCGAGCGACGTTCCTCGTGGACCCCAATGGCATCATCCAGTTCGTGATGGTCACGGCCGGCTCAGTCGGGCGCAATGTCTCTGAGGTCCTGCGTGTCCTCGACGCCCTTCAGACCGACGAGCTGTGCGCTTGCAACTGGCGGCCGGGTGAGGCCACCCTGGACGCTGCCGCGCTCATGGGGGTAGGGGCCTAGCTAGTGACGCTCGACACCGTGAAGGAGGCTCTGCCCGCGTACGCACGGGACCTTAAGCTCAACCTGAGCGGCCTGGCGAACGCCTCACCGCTCACGGACCAACAATTGTGGGGCGCTGTTGTCGCTGCGGCATTCGCCTCACCCCCTGGGGCGGCGTGCGCTGAACTGGTGGAGGAAGGGCGCAGTCACCTCTCGGAGGGCGCCTTTACCGCGGCCAAAGCCGCGGCCGCCGTCATGGCCATGAACAACGTTTACTACCGCGCGAAGCACCTCCTTGAGGACGCCGGTGCCGGGGGGTACTCCGACATCCCGGCGCGCCTGCGGATGAACGTGATTGCGACTCGTGAGGGTGTCGGCAAGGCAGACTTCGAGCTTTGGTGCCTGGTGGCCTCGGCCGTCAATGGCTGCGGCTCGTGTTTGGCAGCACATGAAAGGGAACTGCGTTCTGCCGGCATGAGCCCCACTCAGATTCACGAGGGCCTTCGCGTTGCGGCAGTTGTCCACGCGGCCTGCGCGACCTTGGCTGCCGAGGAGGCGCTTTCTCCTGCGTAACGGCTAGTGGTCGTTTGGCGAAGCTTTGGGCAAGCAGATTGGCAATCTGGAGGTCCACGCGACGAGCGAATGATAGAAACCCGATACCGACGGCGCCATATGGGGTGCCGTCGGGTCGGATTGATTACATTT
>JAJZYO010000089.1 GCA_021798075.1 Actinomycetes bacterium | reverse complement strand
CCCCGGCACCGGCTACGACGTCGTAGCGAGCGCGGAAGGGGTGCCGGCGTTCCTGGCCGGGCGGGTCACGACATTGCACTGCCCGGGCGGGCGGCTCCTGTCCCGGCTGGCCGCGGTCACCGACCTGCACATCGGTGAAAAGCACTTCGGGGTTTGGGGCCGGATCTGGGACCGCAGCGGCTACCAACCCGGCGCGGCCTCCTACCCGGTGCGCGCCCTCGAAGCCGCCCTCGCCGAAGCGGACGGCTGGGGCGCTCAGCTGGCCCTGGCCAAAGGGGACCTCACCCGGCTCGCGACTTCTGCCGAACTGATGGCAGCCGCCCGGCTCCTGGCCGAGAGCCCCGTCCCGGTGGAGGCAGTGCTCGGCAACCACGACAACGCACTCGACGTGGACATGCGGTCCGTTCTCCAGGCAGGAGGTGTCCGGGTCGCCTGGGGGCCGAGGGCTATCGACGTCCCGGGGCTGCGCCTGGTCCTCGTGAACACCGTGCACGCCGACCGCCACTACCACCGCGGCTATCTCCCGGCCTCCGCCGGCCGCCGGGTCGCCGCGCTGGCGGGAGAGGCGCCAACCCCGGCCATGGTTGTCCTCCACCATCCGCCCGACCTGCACCGCTACCCCACCGTTTACCCGCCCGGGCTACCTCTCGACCAGAGCCGGGCATTGCTCGATGCCCTGGCGCGGTCCAAGCCGCAGGCGCTCCTCTCCTGCGGCCACCGCCATCGCAACCGCCGCTACAGCTACGGCCCCCTGGTTATCGCCGAAACCGGCTCGACCAAGGACTACCCCGGTGTCTGGACCGGCTACAAGGTCTACGAGGGCGGCCTGCTGCAAGTGGTGCGCCGGACCGCCCGAGCGGACGTGATCGGCTGGACCGAGGCGACCCGCCGGGCCATGAACGGCCAGTGGGGCCGCTGGTCGCCCGGCAGCCTCGGGGACCGCTGCTTCAGCGTCACCTGGGAATAGCGCTATCCCCGGGCGGGCCTCAGTCGATCTCCCCGCGGGCCAGCCCGGGCCGGAGGGGCGCGGGACGCCCGGCTGAGCTGGAGAGGCGCACCACGGAGCGCTCCTCGGCTGCCTCCAGCAAGGCCACCATGGCGTCGAGGACGTGGAAGGCGAGCGAGCCACTGGCCCGGTGCTCGCGGCCGGCAGTGAGGGCACTGGCCAGGTCGGCGAGGCCAAGCCCTCGGCTGTTTTCGGTGTAGGAGTTGACGAGCTCGAGGGGCCGCCACTTCCGGCTCGTAGCGTCCCAGGCTTCGACCGGCCCGCCGAAGGTGTTGGGGTCCGGCACCGACAACGAGCCCTCCGTCCCGTAGATCTCGAAGCGGGGCAGGTGGTGGGCCCACACGTCGAAGCTCGTGAGCAACGTCACCGGGATCCCCGAGACGAGCTCCAATGTCCCTGTGACGTGGGTGGGCGTCGCCACTTTCAGGACCTCGCCCGCACGGGCGCCGGCCCTCACCCGGCGCTCCTCCGCCGAGATCCTGGCCACGCCTGAAACCGAGGCGATCGGGCCGAGCAGCGCCACCGTGGCCGTCAAGTAGTACGGGCCGATGTCGAACAGCGGGCCGGCCCCTGCCTCGTAAAAAAACGCCGGGTTGGGGTGCCATTCCTCAGGGCCGTGGCCACCAAGAAGGGCGACCGCTCCGATCGGTTCGCCTATCAGCCCGTCGTCGATGGCCAGCCGGCAGGTTTGCAGGCCGGCGCCCAAGAAGGTGTCAGGCGCGCACCCGAGCCGGACGCCCTGCTCGCCCGCGAGGCGCACCAGTTCGGCCCCCTGTTCGCGCGTCGTGGCCAAGGGCTTCTCGCTGTAGACGGACTTGCCGGCCCGGAGGGCGGCCGAGGTCACCGACCAATGGGCCAGCGGGACCGTGAGGTTGAGCACCACGTCCACGTCGGGGTCGTCGAGGAGCTCCTCCAACTCGAGCACCCGCGTCCGGCCCGCCGGGTCGGCCTCGGCAAAGGCCTTGGCTGCCGCGGGGTCGAGGTCGCTGCAGGCCACGATCTCGAGGCCGGCAAACTCTCGTGCCACCTTCTGGTAGACGCGGCTGATCACCCCACAGCCGACGACCCCGACCCTGGTGGTGCTCATCGGGCCAGCGGGGCGAGGTAGGCGAAGCTGTCCCGCACGGCGTCGAAGATCTCGCCGTCGAACTCGTCGAGCTCGATGATGTCCCAGCGCACGGCCGGGTTGGCGGCGAGGACGCTCGGGATGTCCATCCGCCCTTGGCCGACGGCGCACTGGGGGGAGCCACGCTCTATCGGGCCGTCCTTCACGTGCAGGTAGTGGACGCGCTGACCGAGCGAGGCTACGAGGTGAGCCGCGTCGGGGCCGGCGACCTGAGCCCAATAGGTGTCGACTTCCAGTGCGATGCTCGGGTCGAGCCGCTCCACGAAGACCTCGTAAGCGCTCCGGCCGCCGAGGTCGGCCCCGAACTCCCACCAGTGGTTGTGGTAGCCGAGCTCGAGCCCGTAACTGGCCGCGACCGGCGCGGCCTTGTTCATCCTCTCGGCGGCGCGCGCCACCGACTCGTCGTCTGCGAAGTACTCCTCGGGCAGCGAGGACACGACGAGGGCAGGCGCGCCCAGGTCGACGACTTCTCTGCACAGTTGCTCCATGTCCTCTCGCCGGTCCCCCTCGGGCAACCGGGCGTGCGCGCTGCAGGCCGAGAGCCCCGCGTCCTCCAGTTGCTGGCGCATCTCCTTGCCGGAGAGCCCGCCCATCCCGTGGACCGTCTCGACGGCGCCGAGGCCGGTCGCCTTCACCTCCCGGAGGGTGGCGGCGAGGTCAACCTCGGCCTTCTTGCGGACGGTCCACATCTGCAGCGCGAGAGAGCTCATGGCCCCATCCTGGCACAGCCGGCCCCCGCCGGCCCACTCTACGAAGGCGCGTCGGAGTGCCCCGTCGCCGGGGCCGGCGAAAGTCCCGGCGGCCGCTAGAGGTTTTGGTACTCGTTCGCGGCCACTGCCCGGCCACGGGCCAGCCAGAGCCGGTGGCCCACGTTTTTCTCGGGTAGTACCTTCACCTCCGCAGGCAGGTACCTCATCGTGTAGCCGAGCCGGCGCCGGTTGCTCCGGTTGGCCTCGGCGCCGTGCCTTATCCTCCCGTCGTGGAGCGAGCACTCCCCTCGCCGGAGCTCCAATGCCACCGCCTCTGACAGGTCGACCCCGGCAATCTCTGTTTGGAAGGTGTTGGCGGAGGCATCGACATCCTGGTACGAAGAAAACCCGCCCTCCAGGTGAGAACCGGGTATGACCTGCATGCAGCCATTGGCCCGGTCCACGTCGTCGAGGGCGAGCCACACGGTGACGATCCGGTCGTAGCGCTCGAGCCGCCCGCTCCAGTACGCCGAGTCCTCGTGCCAGGGGGTGGCCCGTCCGACCAGTGCGTCTTTGCATATGAAGTGGCTGGACCACAACACGATGTTCGGGCCCACGATGGACTCGACGAGGTCGAGGACCGACGGCGCGAGGAGGAACGCCAAGAGCCTCTCGTCGTCGAAGTGCGGCGTGTCGAACTCGTCGCCTCTCTTTTGCGCCTCGGCGGCGCGGTGCTCTTGGAAAATGGCCTCGAGGGCGTCCAACTGTTTACTTTCGAACAGCTGGTGCCTGTAGAGCAGGTACCCTCGCTCGTCGTAGGACTGCAAGTCCTCCTCGCTGAGCGGACGATGTACCAGTGGCGAAGTCACTCGTGTGCCCCTTTCAGTGGGTGCCGAGCGGGAACGACGTGAGCCATGCCCGCACGTTGGCTTCGTTGTCGGTGGCGAGAGTATCCGGGTTACGGCCGCGGGCCACGCCCATGAAGTACCCGAGGAGCTGGAACGGCAGGGTCAGCAGGACCGGTGCCACGTATTCGTCCACGTCGCCTTGCAGGTGCCACACCTCGTCGGCGAGCCCGGCCAGCCCCCCTGCCTGTCCGTACTCGACGCCGAGCGTCGGGGCACCGCCGGCCTTGGCCGCGCGAAGGGCGTCGCCGATCCTGGCATTGGCGTGCCCGCTTGCAGCAATGGCGACAACGAGGCGCTCCGGCGTCAGGAGTGACAACGCATCATGGTGGAAGTCGCCCGCCCGGTATGCCTTGCCCACGATCCCGCTTTGTTCCTCGATCTTGAGGGTACCCTCGCGTGCACTGAAGTAGTTGGGCCCCGACCCCACCAGGAACACCGCTTCGTCAGAGGCCCTCCTCCCGGCAAAGTCCCTCACCCGGTCGCTCATGTCCGCCAGGAACCCCTCTCCCGCCGACGGCAGCGCCTGCAGCGACCTGTCCAGGCTGGCCACATCAGCTTCCGGAACAGCCAACTGGCGGGCCAGCATGGTCTGCACCAGGGCACGTGTGCTCACGACCGAGATGCAAGGCCCGCAGCCCTGGCGGGTCAGGTAGACGAGCGCCTCGTCGCACTCGTCGAGGACCGGGCTCACGTCGGTGTTGGTGAGCGCCAGGGTGAGCAGTCCCTTTTTCTTGGCGGCCCGAAGCGCCTCCACCGTCTCGATGCTCCCGCCGGTCCCTGAGTGCGCTACGAGCAGAGTGCGCCCGGGGTCGACCCGCGGGAAGTAGTTGGACAGCTCGTAAGATTCGATGGCGGTTGCCCGGAGAGGCGTGTAGTGCGACCAGGTAAACGCGCCGTGCATGGCCGTGAAGAAGGCGGACCCGCAGCCTGTGAAGATCGCCTGGTCGACCCCCCTGGCCGCTATCACCTTGGCGACCCTCGCAACGTCTCCTTCCATCGTGCCCAGGATCTCACGCCACTGCGCCGGTTCCTTTTCGATCTCGTCGTAGACGAGGAACGGGTGCCTCGTCCGTACCTCGCTCGCCTCGCGGATTATGTACCAAAGGGGCCTTTGGCGCGCCTCGTCCAGCAGCCACGGCGGGATGGGGCCGTCGGCGAGGGGGGCCGGCTCTCCTGGGTGGCGGTCCAAGAGCTGCTGTGCCCAGCGGGGGAAAGTTGGCATTTTCTCATACCTCCTGTGCTTTGTTTACGTCGTCGTCCAAATGTGACAAGAGCTCGGCGGCACCGTTTGGCCCGAACCGGCCGGCCGAGAGCCTGCGCCGGGCCACGCGGTTGCCCAGCGCGGCCGATGTGCACAAGTCGAAGCCGTTCGCCAACCCGAAGACGAGCCCGGCGTTGAAGGCGTCCCCGGCCCCGACTGTCGAGCGCGCTCGTTCGGCCAAGGGTTCGCCAGGCAAGAGCGAGGCCCCGGTGCCCGACGACACGAGCGCCCCGCGGGAACCCAGCTTGACGACGACGTTCCGAAACCCGATGGCCCGAGCTTGGCGCAGCCCGCCGGCCACGTCGCCTTCACCAGTGAGCTCCGCGAGTTCGGAGCTGTTGACGCTCAGGTAGGTCTGAGGTGCGGCCAGGCGGGCGAGCTCTGCCAGCCCGGGCCGGCCGAGGATCCCTGGCCCCGGGTCGACCAGGGCCGGCACGCCGGCACCGAGCCGTGGTAGCCAGCTGGCCAGCTGCGTGAGGTCCGGGAAGGGACAGGCCGCCACGACGACAAAGCTCGTGCCCGCCCCAACCTCGGGCACCCCGTAATCCGCGCGGCCCGGGAAGAAAAACGACGCCCGCTTGCCCGCTGCGTCCGTCGCCACGAAGTTGGTCGACGTCTCGCCCCCCCCTGCGCCGACGACGTCGACCTCTCGGCGTCTTAGCTCCGAGCGCAGCCAGTCCCCCCACAGGTCAGAGCCGAGCCTCGTGTACAGCCGGGCCCTGGCCCCGAGCTCGGCGAGGAGGGCGGCGGTCCTGCCGGCGTTCCCGCCGACATCGAGCCGTGCGGCACCTTGGGCCACGGCCAGGCTGAGGGGGCCGAACTCGGAGCCACTACCGAGAGGGAAACGCTCGGTTTCGACGAAGAAATCCGCCACCGTGTTGCCGACCACCACTACTCCGCCGTTCACTCTTTCACCCCGCCCGGGACGACCCGCACAAAGTACCGCTGGGCCTGGCACTGGGCCCCTGGATGGCCTTGGCCAGGGGAGTGGCAGCCTTCACGGCCGGCACGATCCCGGAGTGAGGGCAACGGTGACGATCTGGTGGCCCCGCATCGAAAGCATGACCTCGTCGGGAGCCCCGAGGCGGGCATCGACTTCATCGCCAGGACCTGCTTCGCGGCCATCGAGGCTGGCGACGGCCGAGACCGGGAAAGATGTCCTCAGCCGGACCGACGCGGGGGTGCCAGCCGTCTCTGCCAAGCGGACGACCAAAGCCGGCCCGTCTTCTTGTTTTTTGACAGCTGTGGCCACAACGTGGCCCGGCTGGAGGTCGCTCACCAAGGCTTCGTAGCTGTGGGCAGTGGCGACTGGGCTGCCTCGCCGCGCCGCCCGGGCCGGGACGGCGGCCCAGAGCGACCCGGCCTCCCGGGCTTCACGTTCGATCTCGGCCGGTGACGCTGCCCTCGGGTGAATGCTTGCCGTGAAGGTGTGCGAGCCCTCTTGGCTGTACCAATTGCCGCGGGGGTGGATGCTGCGCTTCGTGGCCAGGAGCACCAGTTGGAAGAAGGTGCCCTCGCTCGCGGGACGAGCGGGCTCGGACCAATCGAAAGTCGAAACAGGCGAAGAGAGCGCGAAGGTCGCTGTGCCGAGGTCAGCCAGCAGCCATCGCAAGAACTCGCGCGGTCGCACGTCGCGGAACTCGGGGACCTCGTCTTCACCCAGGGTGGCGTGACCGAAGGGCACCCCGTAGCGGATGCGGCGAGCCTCCCGGGCGAGGGGGAACACCCAGCGGAGCTCCCTACTGTGCTCCCCCGTCCAGCCAACGACGGTCACCTGGAGGTCCACGCGGGGCATCGCCAGGTAAAAGGTGAGCCGCTGGTCCACTACGCACTGACGGTGCTCGGAGCGACAGTGCACGACCCAGCGCACCGGTCCGCTCTCCACCAGTTCGGCCCGCCCGGCCACCGGGCGCACAGCACCGTCCACCTCGGGCTGGAACGGCCGCACGATCCGCCAGTCGTACTCGTCGTCGTGCTCGTGGGTCCCGACATCGACGCCCGGGGACGACAGCTGGAGCACCTCGCCGCCCAGGTAGCGGTCCGCCGAGAGGAGGGGTACCCCGTCGACGCGCAACTCGGCCAGACCGCCGCCCGTGACTCGCGCCATGACACCGCCGGCATCCCACACGATGTCCTCGCCTGCGCTGCGGACTGGACCGCCACTACCCTGCCCGTGGCTCGCCACTTCCCCGGGGTGCCGACCCAGGTAGTACCGCGCGTAGCCGAGAGCGGGCACCGAGGGCGCGACGAACCCAACTCTGGTGCCGGGCGCCGGTTCGGCAACGACCTGGTGCTCGACGGCGCGACCAGCGTCGTCCTCCAGTGCTAGCCGGGGCGCGCCGGAAGGCGCTTGCCCCTCGAAGGAGAGGGACCGTGGCCTTAGGTCGACCCAATCGGAAACAGGCCACGAGTTGGGGTTGAACACGACTACCTCGTCGATGCCCTCCTCT
>JAJZYO010000088.1 GCA_021798075.1 Actinomycetes bacterium | reverse complement strand
CTGCCCGCCTGCCCGGCACCGGTGCTCCAGGCGGCGACGGGCAACATTTTCCACCTCTTCGGCGAGGGGCCGGCCAGCAAGACCCACCCCTCGGTAGCCAACTGGCGCCAGTACTACTAAACGCAAGAGCTGCCGGCACTTCTACCTAGCGGGGCCCGGTTACGAAGTCCTTCCCGTCCACGAACTCCGAGTAACCGAGCCTCTCCAGGTCTTCTCGCTGCTTGCGGGCGTTTCTTGCGCGGCGCAGCACGCTCACCGTCCCGCCGGTGCGGGCGGCCCTCGCCGCCGGCGCCGCCGCCAGGCAAGCCAGCAGTTCCTCCTCGGTGGCGCAGGTCACCGCGACCCTGGGCGCACCAGTCGCGAAAAGGCCCCGGTCCACTAGTTCACAAACCCTTTCGAAGCCGATGGAAAAGCCGCACATAGGCAGGTCCGGTCCCCCGAAGCGAGCGGTCATCGAGTCGTAGCGGCCCCCGCCGGCGAGCGAGTAGCCGACTTCGGGGTGGGCGACTTCAAATATCTGCCCTGTGTAGTAGGCGATGCCGCGGACGAGCGCCGGGTCGAAGCGGGCGCCGTGGCCCGCCGCTTGGAGCGCCGCCAGTGTCGTGCTGAGCCCGTCCGCCATGTCGGCAGCGCGCTCGGAAAGCGCGGCCGCCGAGGCGAGGTCGGCGTCGGTCACCCATTCCACGAGGGCGCGGGCGCGATCTTCGCCATAGGGTGCCAGTTCTTTTACCACCGCCTCGGCTGGTGAGTTGTCGAGCCTGTCGAGGGCCACGTAAACGGGGTAGGGGTCGTCCAATGGACCGAGGTGGGCCTCGACCGCTTCCCGCAGGAGGCGCCGGTCGTTGAGCCTAACCGTGCAGCCGCTGATGCCGAGCTTTCGGAGGGCCTCGAGCCCGGCGCTGCAAAGCTCTATTTCTGCGGCAACGCTCGGTTCGCCAACAATGTCTATATCGCACTGGACAAACTCACGGAAACGGCCTCTTTGCGGGCGCTCGGCCCGCCACACGGGCGCGACGTGGGCGGCCTTGAAGGGCATAGGTAGCTCGTGGAGGTGGTTGGCCACGAAGCGGGCGAGGGGCACCGTGAGGTCGAAACGCAGGCCGGCGTCGGCTAGTTCGCTGCCGGCGGTGAGCGCTTCTTCGAGCCTTTCGCCCCGCCGGAGGACCTTGAAGACGAGTTTTTCGTTCTCGCCGGCCTGGCCTCCGAGCAGAGTCTCCAGGTCCTCCAGTGCCGGCGTCTCGATCGGTTCGAAACCGTAGCTTTGGTAGATGTCCAATATGGTGTCGGCGACCCGCCGGCGGAGTGTAGCCTCAGGCGGCACGAAGTCGCGCATTCCCCTAACCGCGTGAAGACGGCGAGCCATCCAGCTATCCTGCGCCACGTGACAGATCCCGCGCAAGGCGTCGGTCCTGGTCGTGGCGTCGCAGCGAAGTACCTCTAGGTGAGCGTGTTCGGCTTGGCCCGTCCAGACGCCGTCCGGGCGGGCCTGGTCGGGGGGATGCTCCAGGTGGGCTTGCTCGTCAACGAGCTCACGGTGCGCGAACTGGTGAGCATGGTCGCCGCCCTGCTCACGTGGCTGGCCGTCGTGGTCTACCGCTGCGACACCGCCCGCGCCTGAGCGGCCCTCTCGGGTGACCCCCCGCCGGGCCGGTCCTGTTGGCCCCAGGAGATGGGTACTAGTACGAATTTCTCTGTTATACTGCCTTCGTGGCCGCGCGCGACAACGCCGTCGGGACGCCTCAGCGCGAAGTGCCGAAGAAGCGCGCCGCTTGGGGCTCGGTGACGCGCGAGCTGGTCGTCGGTACGGCGCTTCGCATCGTTGCGGACGCAGGCTACGAGCAGCTTACGATCCGGAGCCTCGCGTCCGAGATGGGCGTGGCCCCGATGACGCTGTACCACCACGTGAGCAGCAAGGACGACCTTTTGGACGAGGTCGTGGACCATTTGTTGGGCGAGGTGTGGAGGCCGGCCGCCAGGATCGAGAAGGGGTGGTGGGCCTGGCTCGCCGAGGCCGCGGAGAGGTTCCGCCAGTTCTTGGTGGACCAGCCGGCCGCTCTCCACGTGTACCTTTCGCACCCGGTCGTATCGCCGGCGGCCCTCGCCCGCATGGACGAAATGCTCCGGGCGCTCCGGATGAGCGGGCTCGACGAGCACGAGGCCCGGCGAGCCTATGCCGCGCTCCACTCGTACACCATCGGTTTCGCTGCGCTGCAGGCTTCGCGTGCCGGCTGGCGGCCCGCTCCTGGCACCAAGCCGATCGCCCATCAGTTGGCCGCGTACACCACCCCCCGGCAGTTCAAGGAGGGGCTCAGGTACGTCTTGGAAGGCATCGAGCGCCGGGCCAGTGCCGGGGCCGGCCCGCCGGTGGTCGACGCAGCGGTCCCGCGCGCCCCGGCGGGCCAGGACGGGGCAGGAGGCCTCGAGCAGTCCCGCCCCGAGCCCAACGGCGGACGCAGGGATGCCGCCAGTGGCTGAGGTCGAAGGCGGTAGCGCGAGAGTAGAGGCTCGGGTTGCCCGTGGCCATGGAAGCGCGCCCGCAGTCTCTCACCGCAAAGGAGACCCTGGAGCAAGCGCTCGGCCAACTCGTACTCCACGGGCAGACGGGCTTGCCCGGTCGTTTCGGCCGACCGGGGGCACCTGGTTGGGTGGGTGACTCGTCGGGAGGTCCTTCGGGCCATGGGAGAGCGGAAGAGCTGATGAGCCCTTACGCTCAGCTCCTCTGGTTGGCGGGCAGGGCAGGGGTGCTCAGGTGGCGCGAAGGCTCGTTTGTCGCGGTGGAGGCGGGAGGGGCCGGGGCCAGAGAGCTTGTGCTCACTCCTGAGGCATTTTCGCGCGTGTGCGGGGCCGCCCTCCGCCGCCCCGCCTGGCACCAAGAGCCATGCGAACACCGACAGCGACGCGGATCCCGTGAGCGGTGGCACACCAAGGGGGCAAGGGTGGATGGCCAGCAGGCTTGAGCCGTTGCCGGCCGAGCGGAAACGTTCTGGTCTAGCCGCCGGGCGCCCCGCGTGGCGGAGCCTTTCGAGCGCGGTCGCCGGCAAGGTCAACTCCATGGCCTACCTGCCGAAGTGGCTCTTGCTCGCCTCGGTCCTCGGCGTGATCGCCGGCTTCGGCGCGGTGGTGTTCTACGAGTGCCTGAGGCAGGCGACCCACTTGTTCTTGGGCATCCTCGGTGGTTACAACGTGCCCACGCCGGCCGGCGAGGGGGGCGCTCTCGGCTCGGCGCACTACGCCCGGGCCTGGGCCATTCCCCTCATAGTGGTGCTCGGAGGCCTCATCGCCGGCTTCCTCGTGTTCACCTGGGCGCCTGAGGCCGAGGGGCACGGCACGGACGCCGCTATAGACGCCGTGCACCACAACCCCCGTGGCATACGGGTGCGGGCGGTGTTCGTAAAGATCATCGCCTCGGCGGTCACGATCGGCTCGGGGGGCTCGGGGGGCCGGGAGGGCCCGACGGCGCAGATAAGCGCCGGGTTCGGTTCGCTCATGGCACGGGTCCTCGACTTGTCGCCCGAGGACGGCCGGATAGCCGTCTCGGTAGGTATCGGCTCGGGGATAGGCGCCATTTTCTCGGCCCCTCTGGGAGGTGCGGTGCTGGCGGCCGACATCGTCTACCGGGACGACTTCGAGTTCCAGGCGCTCCTCCCGGGGACCTTCGCCTCCATTATCGCCTACGCCATTTTCGGGGCGTTCTTCGGTTACCACCCACTCTTCGCGATCCCCGGTGGCTATCACATGCAGGCCATCCAGCTCGCGTGGTTCGCCCTCATCGGCCTTCTGGCCGGGGGGATCGGGCTGCTTTATTCGAAGTCCTTCTACGGGGTCGTTTCCCTCGCGCACCGCCTCCCGTTCTCGAAGAAGCTCCGCCCCGCCACGGGCGCCATCTTCACGGGCCTGCTCGCCCTTTGGCTCCCCGAGGTGCTCGGCACCGGCTACGGGTGGGTGCAAAAGGGGCTCTCCGCCGAACTGTTGCACGTCCCCCTCTATGTCATCATCGTCTTGCCTTTCGCCCGCATCGCTGCTACAGCCTTTTCGATCGGCAGCGGTGGTTCTGGGGGAGTGTTCGGCCCGGGCATGGTTATAGGAAGTTTCACCGGGCTCGCCGTGTGGAGGGTGCTCGAGCCTCTCGGAGCGCCCGGGGTCGGCCACGACCCCGCGCCCTTCATCGTCGTGGGGATGATGGCCGTCTTCGGGGGGATATCGAGAGCCCCCATAGCGGTCATGTTGATGGTGGCCGAGATGACCGGGAGCATCGGCGTCTTGGGGCCGGCGATGGTGGCGGTGGCCATCGCATGGTTCATAGTCGGCCGTAGCGACGACAGCATCTACCGCTCGCAGTTGCCCACGAGGGCGGAGTCGCCGGCCGGGCGGTTACGCGTCGGGCTGCCGTTGTTGGCGACGCTCCGAGTGGCAGACGTGGCCGGCCCACCCAAGCTCGTCTTCCAAGAGGACATGACGCTCGGCCGGGCTCTCGAGTCACTCGACGGCTCCAACCTGCCCGGCGCCCCGGTCGTGGACGAGCGCGGGAGTTACGTCGGCACCGTGGACAGGTCGCGCCTCGAGGCGGCAGCGAGCGCCCGACCCGACCACAAGCTGAACGTGGTCATTGACCCGACGACCGCCACCGTGTCTGTGACCGCGGACATGGAAGTTGGCCTGGAAGCGCTGGTGCAGGCCGGCGGGGGCTGGGTCCCCGTAACGAGCGGGGACCGCCGGGTGGTCGGTATCCTGTCCGCGAGCGACTTGATAGGCGGTTACCACCGGGCACTTGACGCCTACTCCGGTTACGTCTACAACGTCACGCCCCACGCGGTGGTGGTCGAAGAACGCGTCGGGCGCAATTCGCCTGTCGCAGGCCGGAAGATCCGCGACGCCGGCTTGCCACCGTGGTGCGTGGTCGTAACGGTCCAGCACAAGGGGACGGTCATTTACGCGACGGGGTCGACGGAGGTCGCCGCCGGTGACATCGTGAACGCCCTCGTGTCGGCTGAGCGCGTCGAAGAGTTGCGGCTTTTATTGCGTGGTGACGCTACGCCGGCGTCCCGCCCGGAGGGCGACCAGCTCATGGTTTGAGCGCCGAGAGCCCGGCCACCACCGCGTCCAGCGTGGCCTCGGGGCCGGCTCCCCACCAGGCCTCCGAGAGCACTTCAACCTCGATATCGCCAGCGTAGGCGCCGCCTTCCTGGGCGAGCGCCAGGACGCCGGCCAGGTCGATACAGCCCTCGCCCGGTACGCCGCGGCAGGCGGTAAGGCGTCCGGTGGGGGGGAGCCAGTCGGCGACCTGGACCGACCAGATCCGCCCGGCGCAGCGGGCGGTTTCCAGCGCCAGCGCGGAGTCCCACCACACGTGGTAGGCGTCGTATGTGACCCCGAGGCAGTCGTCGCCCAGTTCTTCGACCAAGTCGTTGGCTTCCCGGAGGGAGGTTATGACCGAGCGCTCCTGCACTAGGAGCGGGTGCATGGGCTCGACCGCGAGCTTGACCCCCTGCTCGCGGGCGTAGGCGGCGAGCTCCCCGAGGCTGTCGCGCACCATCTGGCGCGAGCCGGCGAGGTCGCGCCCGACGAGCCCGCCCGGTACCACCACGAGTGCCGCCGCTCCCAGAGTGGCCGCTTGGTCCACCGCTATCTTGCTCTCGCTGAGGGCCGCCCTACGACCTTCGGGCTCGGGGTGAGTAAAGAGCCCCGCCCGGCAGAGCGAGCTCAACCTGAGCCCGGAAACCTCGAGCAACCGGGCGACCTTCTGGAGGAGCATCCCCTCGAGGTTGTCGCGCCACAACCCGACGGCTTGAAAGCCGCGTCTCTCGGCCTCGCGCAACAACTCGGCGAGCCCGAGGTGCAAGACGGTGGCTGAGTTGAGGCTGAAACCGTCGAGGACAGCTTCGGGCTTGGCCGTGTTCAGTCACGCACCTCCTGGTCGTTCACCACCGTTTGCCAGAGTAGTGGCGAGCCGGAGGACAGGGCCGGAGGGCGGGGCCGGAGGGAGGGGCCGGAGGACAGGGCCGGAGGACGGGGCCGGAGGACGGGGCCGGAGGACAGGGCCGGAGGGCGGGGCCCATCTCGGCGCGTTCGCCTTTCCTCGGTGCAAGAACCGGTCCTATGGCGACGCCGAGTGCACCCGGGAGCCAAGGTCGCACCCGGAAAGGGCCGCCCTCCCGCTTCGCAGCCGGCGGGGGAGTTGGGGCCGGTCAGTCCACCAGCCTGTCGTGGAGGAAGTCGTCGTACGCGGACAGGTCGAGGAGGCCATGGCCCGAGTAGTTGAAGAGGATCACCTTTTCTTTCCCCTCTTCTTTGGCGGCCAACGCTTCGTCGATAACTGCCCTTATGGCATGGCCGGTCTCGGGCGCCGGCACGGTCCCTTGCGTGCGGGCCCAGGTCACAGAGGCCTCGAAGGTCTTGGACTGAGGGTAGGCGATGGCCTCCATCCGGCCGGAACGCACGAGCGCGGAGATGATCGGCGAGTCCCCGTGGTAGCGGAGCCCGCCGGCGTGGATCGAAGGCGGCACGAAGTCGTGCCCGAGCGTGTACATGGGGAGGAGGGGGGTGAGGCCAGCGGTATCACCGAAGTCGTAGTCGAAGTGGCCCCCCGTGAGAGTAGGGCACGAGGTCGGCTCGACGGCCACCAGACGGGTGCCCTCGTCTGGTACGTAGGGGAGGCTGATGCCCCCGAGGTTGGAACCTCCGCCGCAGCAACCGATCACGACGTCGGGCTGTTTTTCGCCGGCGAGGGCCAGCTGCGATTTGGCCTCCTGGCCGATGACGGTCTGGTGGAGGAGCACGTGGTTGAGCACTGAGCCGAGGGAGTAATGGGTGTCGGCCCTACCCACCGCTTCGCGCACGGCGTCACTGATGGCCGTGCCGAGCGAACCGGGGTGGTCGGGCTGGTCCACCGGGCTCGGGACCACGTTGCCACCCCAGGTCTCCATTAGGACCCGGCGATAAGGCTTTTGGTGGTACGAGGCGCGCACCATGTAGACCTTGCACTCGAGGCCGAACAACGCCGACGCGAAACAAAGGGCGCTGCCCCATTGGCCGGCGCCTGTCTCGGTGGTGAGCCGGGTGACGCCCTCTGCCTTGTTGTAGTACGCCTGGGGCACGGCCGTGTTGGGCTTGTGGGAGCCGGGAGGGGAGACCGACTCGTCCTTGTAGTAGATGCGCGCGGGCGTGCCGAGCGCATTTTCGAGCCGGGTCGCCCGCACGAGCGGGGTCGGCCGCCAGAGGCGCAGCACGTCGAGGATCTCGCCGGGTATGTCGATCGAGGGCTCGGTTGAAACCTCCTGGCTGATCAAGGCCATCGGGAAGAGGGGTGCCAGGTCGTCCGGTCCGATGGGTTCGCGGGTGGCCGGGTGCAGCGGCGGCTGCAGTTGGCCGGCCAGATGGGGCAGGACGTTGAACCAGGTGGTGGGCACTTCGGAGGGCGGCAGGTTCCAGCGCATGACAGAGTCTCGCGCAGAGACGCCGCGGGCGCAGATGCTCGTGAGCGCCGCGCTCATGTCCGGCACCACGTC
>JAJZYO010000087.1 GCA_021798075.1 Actinomycetes bacterium | reverse complement strand
CTCGCGGGGCGGGCTCGTGGTGGTGCGCCGGCTGCTCGGGGCCAAGCTCGCCGGGCAGGCCAAGGTGCTGCGCGACGTGCTCGGCGAGCTGAGCACCGCCGAGACGCTCGACGACCTGGCCAGAGGTGCCGAGGTCGCCGCCGACGTGGAGGAGGCCAAAGGCTACGAGGGCACCGGGGCCGCCGCCTACTGGGGCTGCTGGTCGGGCCACCCGGCCACCGCTGTGCGCTTCGTCGCCCACGACCGCAAGCGGGTGCCTCCGCACTGGCGCAGCTTCGACACCCGCCGCAGCGTCATCACCGGGGCGACCAACACGAACCGCCTCGCCGACCGGCCGCTAAACGCTCTGTTGAACCTCTGCTACAAGCTGGCCGAGGTCGAGGCCCGCTTCGCTTGCGTGCGCCTCGGCCTCGACCCCGGCCTCGGCGTGCTCCACCTCGACGCCCCTGGCCGGGACAGCCTGGCCTGGGACCTGCTGGAGCCGCTGCGCCCCGTCGTTGACCG
Source organism: Actinomycetes bacterium (assembly GCA_021798075.1). The sequence continues at coordinate 7,057 of JAJZYO010000087.1, read as the reverse complement.
CTTCGTGCTGGAGCTGGTGGCCGAGCGGAGCTTTGCCAAGCGGGACTTCGCCGAGCGCGCCGACGGGCACGTGCGGGTGATGCCGCCGCTCGCCCACGAACTGGCTGCGGTGATGCCGGCCTGGCGCCGGGCCGTCGCCCCGCACGCCGAGGCTATGGCGCACATCTTCGCCGAGCAGGTAGAGGGGAAGCTCACCCTTACGACCCCGCTTACCGCCTCCGAGGGCATCGCCGCCCAGGCCCAGGTGCGCCGGCGCAAGGCAGCCGAGGCAAGGGAGCGGGCCGAGGCCGAGCACGCCAAGTACGGGAACGCCAAGCCCGTGCGCCGGCCGGCGCCGGCCCAGCCCGAGCGGGCGGCGACGCTGTCGCCACCTGCGTGGACTGCGGAGGCCCGCTCGCCCGCTCCCGCCATGTCCGCTGCCCGGCGTGCTGGGAGCGCCAACCGGCGCAGTCACGCGAGGCACGACGCCGCCGTGGGCGCTCCATCGCCATGGCCCGCTCGGAGCTGGAGCGGTGGAAGGCCGAGCACCCCCAAGCGGTGGCGCACCCGTCCGAGTTCGACCCGATCCGCGAGCGCATAGCCGGCGTCACGTTGCGGGCGATCATGGCCGCCACGGGAGCGAGCAAGCCTGCGGCTTCGGGGTGGCGGAGCGGTCGTCACGTACCCGCGCTCACGCACTGGGCCGCATTGGCCGACCTTCTTGGTATGGAGCCGGCTGACGAGCTAGGGTGTAGCGAGCGACCTCATACCGCCGAGAACGGCACGGCGGCCGTGGCAGCGGTGCCCGACAGGGAACAGCGCGCAAGCGGGAGGAGGTGAACGCATGACTGACCGTAAGCCGCTTTACGTCTATGAGTGGGGGAGCTTCCCGCTGTCGTCGGGAGCAACCTGGGCCTTCTCGGGCTTCTGGCGCGACGTAGCCGTGGCCGTGTTCCTGCCCTTGGCGCTGATAGGGCTGCTCGTGTGGCCTGGTGCACCTGGCCTGTTCGGGGCGCCGGGGCAAGGTGACGAACTTGGCGAGGTGGACCTGTCCAATTGCTTTGCTTGCGGTTCTCGGCTTGCTCAGCCCCAGCGTCGCTGACGGGCAGCAACTGCCCGCGGTCCTAACAAATGTCGCCACGGCTATCGGCCTGTCCGCAGTGCGCCCTCGGGCCATCGCAGTTAGTGCGGACGGCAATGGCGGGCTCTCGGATCTGCAGTGGACCAAATGGGACGAGTCTGTCGCTCTGGCTACAGGGGTACAGCACAACAGGATATGTTGGGAAACCTGCGACAAGTGGAAGGAAGTCCGCGTGCATGTGGAGTTGAGTGCTCCAATTTTCGCGGACCATAAGCTGCTGTTTAGCAAACTGACCGTACGGTACCCTGGGCACGCCAGCACCTATACTGTCGCATCGGCAAAGTGGTGGGCTGCGACCACCCCGACCCTGCCGCCGGCCACCCTTGCTGGGGCGTGGTGGTACGTCGGCCACTCGTCAGGTGGTCACATTGTTGATGTCGTGCGCCTTGACTTAATCGACTTTCCCGCCGGCACCCTTCATGGCACATGGACCGAGACGGTTGCGCCCGGTTACCAGAGCATCGGCCTCAACGGGACGGAGTGCCTTGGCTGCGGCGGACCTCCCGGAACCTACTGGAACTCCTTTTCCGTGGCGGGCAGCGGCGGCCCAAAGTCGTTCTCGATCCAAGTAAGCAACAATTCCTCACCACAGTTCACAGGAGGTTTAGGGACTCTGCCGGCAGGGGCGGCCAAGTGGTACGGGTGCACACCTCTCGCGGGTGCGTTGATGCCCGAGGGTTACACGCGCGGCAATTCGGCTGACCTATTCCTCGTGGACGGTTCCAACCTTGTGGTCTTCTATCGCCCGGCTGCGTATCGGGGTGCCACCATTGGGGTAGGAGCGAAGGCGACCTGCTACTAACCTGCCAAGCGCTCCCGCCGGCGCCGGCTGGTGGCCTGACCGGTCCCTCTCCGTAGCCCACCTCCGCCCCATGGACTACGCCGGCGCCTGGGATGTCGTCCGGGGCCGCTGCCACGGCCTCGTCTACGACGCCGACGGCAAGCCGGTGGGCTGCCCCAAGCCCGCGACCGCTTCCGGCTGGCGCTCGGACTACCGGGGCCGCTGGTACTCGGTGGACGCCTGCGCCCGACACGCCGACCGGCTATCCACCCGCCCTGGCCGAGCGATAACACCCACGAGCCCGTAGGCGCCCCCCTAGGCCCTCCGTCGCTGGCGCCCGGCTAGCTGCCCTCCACGAGCCCATCAGCCCCGCAACCAACGCCCCAAAGTGGCCTCGGGTACTCCAAGCCCGTCCCCGGCCCTACAACCCCCCTGTTGGGCAATACGTTGCGGCGCTCCCGGGCCGTTTGGTGGCCCTCAGGACGCCCACGAGCCGGCCCGTGGCCTCCCACGAGCCCGCCGGCGAGGTGCCGGCAAGTACGCCTAGCGGCCGTCGAGCCCCGCCGAGCCAGCAGCCAGCCCAAGGTGCGCCCGTCGAGCACGGACCCGGCGCCCGGCGAGCAGCCCTGGCCGCCTACCTTGCCGGCCAGGCCGGCGAGCCCGGCCCGAGCCTCCCACGGCCCCTAGCCGTGACAGCCCGATGTCACGGCTAGCGTAACGTTTCTTCTACTCCAGCACGGACATTGACCTGCAAAAACCCTAGGTAATCCGGACATAACCCGGACACAGACCCTCCGGGTCCTCCCGGTTTGGGCGGGCGGGCTGTCCGGGTTAGGTGCCACTTGGGCGGCCCTGCCCTCCTAGCGCTACGACGATGTGGTGGGCGCTAGAGGACTCGAACCTCCGGCCTCAGCCGTGTGAAGGCTGCGCTCTAACCAACTGAGCTAAGCGCCCGGTGCGCCGGCAGGAGCCGGCGGCCAGCCAAAGCTTAGCCGCCGGCCGGTCCTGGGCCGAACCTCGCGCCCGCAACGGCCCCCGGCCGGCAGGCCCCTCAGGAGCACAAAGAAGCACGGAGAAAAGAAGCACGGAGAGGGGAAGCACGGAGAGGGGAAGCACGGAGAGCGGCGGTGGACGGCCCGGGCCGCGACCAGGCCGCGACTAGTAGGGACCTGACACCACATCCCGGCCGCCCCGGGACGGCGAGGCCCAACCTCCCCGAGGCGGTAGCTTGGAGAGGTGGACGAAGTGAGCCAGGAGGGCCACGTGCCTGAGGCCGACGCCGGCAGGGATACCCGTTCTTCCCTTTCTCCTTGGGCTGCCGACGAAGGAGCCTTCACCGAAGAGGCCGAGTTCTTCGAAGTGACCGACGAGGAGCTGGACGAAGGGGCTGGCGAGCAGGAAGAGACCTTCGACGAGCAAGGGCGCCGGCACGTGCGTCTGGCCGCCCCCGAAGGCACTGAGGAGCTGCTGGAGAAGGAAGCTGCCCGCCGGACCAGCCTGCCCGACTGGGCCGAGCGGTGGCGGAGCCGTAGCGCAACCGGGACGGTGCTGACCGCCGTCGCGTTCGGCCTCAAAGAAGTTTTCGAGCCCGAGCGTAAAGAGCCGGCGATCGTCATGGAGACCTCCGGCGAGCCTCCCAAAGACCTTCCCGTCGAGGCCCAGCTGGAGCAGCTCGGGCCCCGCCAGAGCTCGGTCACCGTCCGGCCGTGGCTGCTCGCAGCCGGGGACGATGCGGCTGCGGGCGACCAAGCCGCCGCCGAGCGGAGTGGCGAGCCTTCGGCCGGCAGCCATTTTGGTGGCACCGGCTCAGGTACCGGTCGTGGAGAGGGTGGCGCCGGCGAGGAAGAGGCCGGCGGGGCGTGAGCCTCCTGCGGCGAGGGCAGTCCTCGCCGGCGACCGAGGCGGAGCGCCGGCAAAGGGCAGAGGAGCGGGCAGCGCGCTCCGAGCTGGTGAGGCAAGCGCGTGCGGCCAGCAAGGAGATGAGGAAGCCCGAGCCCGCGTATGGCCTCTACACGAGCGCTTTCCTCCTGCTCGTCGGGCTGGTCTCGTTCCTCAGCACCGACGTCGTGCACGGACAGGTCAAGGGCAGCGACGGCAAGTTCCATGCCACAACGACAATCGTCCCGCCTTACCACTCGCAGGAAGCGATCATCCTCGTCGTCCTAGCCGCTGCGGCAGCCGTCACCATCTACTGGCGCCGGCGGTTGGTAACAGGCATCGCCTTCATGCTGGCGGCAGCCATCGGGGTGGGCACCCCGCTCCCGAAGGGGTTCTCTGACGGCATGTGGCTCGCCTTCTTGGTGCCGGCCGCGTACGTGCTCTGGATGCTCATTTTCCGCATGAACAAGGAGCAAAAGGCCTGGCTGGACCAGCACCGCCCGGCCCGGGCGAGCGCGGGCGCCGGCGCCGCTCGCAGCGCGTCGCGAAATGGCGCGGCGCCCAAGGGGACCCGCGCCCGCTCTGGCCGGAGCAAACAGGAGGCCAGGACCGCCTCTGGGCGCCCGTTGCCCGCGGCCAGCTCCCGCTACACGCCGCCGGCCCAGAAGACCCGCGCCGGCGGGCGCAAGCCCTGACCGGCGGGCGCAAGCCCTGACCGGCGGGCGCAAGCCCTGACCGCCCGCCCAGGCCCTAACCGACCAGCCCGAGAGGGGTGATGCCCGCTGAGGCCGCGCCCCGACCATCGTCGGGGAGCAGCTCCACCAGACAACCCGGGGTAGCCCCACGCCGGCGCCTTCCTGCGGAGCGTGCCGGCCGGCGTGGTAGACACGAGGGGTGCTGCGAGAAGCCCTCGAGGGCCGGCGTATCGCCATAACCGGGGCCACCGGTTTCCTAGGAACGGCCCTCACCGAGCGGGTGCTGCGCTGCCTCCCTGAGACAGAGGTCGTCCTCCTGGTCCGGCCGGGGCGGCGAGGGGCCGCGGAACGCGCACGGCGCGACGTGCTCGCCAATGACTGCTTCCGGCGGTTACGCCGCGAGCTCGGCCACCGGTTCGACGAGGAGGCGTCGCGACGGGTCATACCGCTGGCCGGCGACGTCACGGTCGATGGGCTCGGGCTCGACGCAGCGGGCCGGGAGGTGCTGGCCAGTTGCTCCACGGTCGTGCATTCGGCCGCCACAGTCAGCTTCGACGCCCCCCTCGACGCGGCGGTCGAGGTCAACCTCCTCGGCCCGTCGCGCGTGGCGGCCGCCCTCAGGCAGGCGGCTCGAGAACGGGGGCCGCAGGGCGACGGACCACCCCGTCCGGCCCTGCCCCACCTCATTGCCGTGTCAACCGCCTACGTCGCCGGCGGCCGCCGAGGCCTAGCCCCTGAGGCAGCGCTCGCGGAGACACCCTTTTCCCCCCAGGTCGACTGGCGCGCCGAGGTGGCGGCCGCGCGCCGGGCACGTTCGGACGCCGAATCGGCCAGCCGCGCCCCCGAGATGCTCGCCCGCTTCCGCCGACAGGCGCGGGCCGAGCTCGGCGCGGCCGGGGTCCCCCTCCTGGCCGAAAAGACCGAGGATCTGCGCGCGGAATGGGCCGACGACCGCCTGGTCGAACTCGGAAAGGCCCGTGCCCAGGCCCTCGGCTGGCCCGACGCCTACGCCTACTCGAAAGCCCTGGGCGAGTGGGCGCTGCTGGAAGAGCGCGCCGACCTCCCGCTCAGCCTGGTCCGACCCTCGATCATCGAGGCTTCGTTGGCCGAGCCCCACCCTGGCTGGACCCGTGGCTTCCGCATGGCCGACCCGGTCATCATCAGTTACGCCAAGGGCCTCCTAAGAGAGTTCCCGGGCATCCCTGAAGGCGTCATCGACGTGATCCCGGTGGATCTCGTGGTGTCGGCGATCCTGGCTGTGGCCGCCCGAGGGCCTCTCGCCGGGCCCGACATCGTGCACGCCGCATCGGGCGCCCGCAACCCCTTGCGCTACGGGCAGCTGGTCAGCTTCGTGCGCGAGTGGTTCTCCGAGCACCCGCTCGCCGACGACAAGGGACAGCCGATCGAGGTCCCGCAGTGGACCTTCCCCGGGCGCCGGCGGGTGCAACGCCAGCTGCGCCGGGCGACGAACCTGCTCGAAGGGGCGGAACGGGCCCTGCAGGCCATGCCCCTCCGGGGCAGCAAGGCGGATCTGGCGGCTCGGGTCGAGAAGCGCCGGGACGACGCCGAGCGGGCGCTCAGCTATGTCGACCTTTATGGTTCCTATACCGAGACCGAAGCCGTTTTCTCTGTCCAAAGGCTGCTCCGGCTACAGGACTCGCTGTCGCCCGAAGAGCGCCGGGAGTTTTGCTTCGACCCCGCCGTCATCGACTGGCGGCGCTACTGCCAAGACATCTACCTCCCAGCCGTGGTAGCGCACGCCCGGGTACCTCAGGCCGACGGCCGCCGCCGGCCGGCGCCGGCGGGGCGCTCCCGGGAACAAAGGGCTCGCCGTGCCGTGCTCTCCCCCGACCGCCAGCTCGCCGTCTTCGACCTCGAGAACACCTTGGTCGCGACCAACGTGGTCGACAGCTACGCCTGGCTCGCGACGAGGCAGATGGGCCTCGCCGAGCGCGCCCGCTTCACGGCTCGCACCCTTCTCGAGGCGCCTCGCATGTTGAGGCTGGACAACCTGGACAGGGGCGACTTCCTACGCTGGTTCTACCGCCGCTACGAGGGGGCAGACCCCGGGGAACTGGAGGGGGAAGCCTGGGAGATGACGAGCGACCTGCTGCTCTCCAAGGCTTTCCCGGCCGGTATCCGGAGGGTACGCGAGCACCGGGCCCTCGGGCACAGGACGCTCCTCATCACCGGCGCCCTCGACTTCCTCATCGAGCCGTTCAAGCCTCTGTTCGACGACGTCGTCTCTGCCCACATGCGCAGCGCCGGTGGGGAACTCCTGGGGGAACTGGACGAGGCCCCCCCCACGGGGGAAGCAAGGGCGCTCCTCATGGCCGATTACGCCGCCGCGCACGGCCTCGAGCTCGCCCAGTGTGTCGCCTATGCAGACTCGACGAGCGACCTCCCCATGCTCGAAGCGGCAGGGTTCCCAGTCGCAGTCAACCCCGAAACCAAACTCGCCACCGTCGCCCGCAAGCGAGGCTGGCCCGTCGAGCACTGGTCGCGAGCCCCTGGGTTCCGGCGGCCGCTGCTCCCCTTCGGGCCGCTAAAGCTGGGCGCTGGGCACGGTGACAACTCCCGAGC
>JAJZYO010000086.1 GCA_021798075.1 Actinomycetes bacterium | reverse complement strand
TCCGACTACGCCGGCCTTCTCCCCGTGATGTTCACCCAAGACGGTGGCCGCACTTGGCACGTCGTGTCGCTGCCTGAACTGCCGGGCCAGCTCACTGGCGTGGCCGCAGAGTCCCTCCTGGGCCTGTCAGACGGTGCGATACTTTCTGTCTCGGTCACGCCCTGGGAGCTGTTGTTGCCGGGGGCAGAGAAATGGTGCACCGTCAACGCCATGCCGAGCCAAGCTCCAGGGAACTACCTCGAGCCGTCCTCGTTCATCGTGGCCGGCGGGTCGTTGTGGTGGTTGGCCACGAGCGGCTCGGCGCCCTTTGCGGACCATGTGAGCGTCACATCGCTCGGTTGTGGGAGCAAAAAGATGCTCCCAGCCGGGCAAGAGCCTCTGAGGCGTTCCACATCTATATCGCGGTTCGCCAGCGTGAACCACTACCAGGGAGTGCGGTACGTGTTTGAGCCGGCAGCTCGCCGGTCCGCCCGTAGTGGAACCGAGCAGCGGGTAGGTGCGTCCTGAAATCGATGGGCGGGAGATGCCGGGCCCTCTTGGTGCTCGCCGCCACCGCGGCGGCGCTGCCGGGCGCGCCGGCCCTCTTCTCCACGATGGCCCTCGCCTCCACTTCGGCGCCTGCACCCGGGGCGCAACGGCTGGGCTCGGCACCCTCAGGTGGTGCGGCGGTGCCCTGTGCCGGTCGTGCGGGCCCTTACGGCCGGGTCCAGGTCTGCCCGCCAGCGGCGCCCGTGGGCGGCCACGTCACGCTCTTCGTCACCGGCTGCAAGGGAGCGACCTTTGCTTTCCTCGGGCCGCTCGCCTACATCGGCTCCGGTGGCGGGGGGGCTGAGTTGCCCGTGCTGCGTGCTCGCTATGAGCATACGTACCATGTGAGTTTTGTCGTCCCTTCGGAGTACGCGACCGGCGGCAGGGTGAACGTGCCGGTGCCCGTGGTCGCCGGCCAGAGCTACCAGATCGTCGCCTACCCGGCCGGTATATGCAGCGTGCCGTTCACGGTTACCAGCCCGCGCGGCACCAGGACCGCCGTCTATGACCCCTTCACTGCCGGCGGGCGCATCAAGCCCTCGCTCCGGGTCGTCGCCCGGTCGTCGGGCAAGTGCTTCGCGAGCGTCGGGGCTGTGGACGACCGCAACTACTACCGGTGCTTCGGTGCCACCACGGGGATCTTGGACCCGTGTTTTGCCGGGCCGAGGCGTACTTCCTACTTGCCGGCAACGTTGGTGTGCCCAGGGGACCCGCGAAGCCTGGAGGTCGTCGTGTTCGAAGCGAAGCCGGTGGTGCCGCCCCCAGCCGTGCCGAAGGGCTACATGGAGCCCTGGGAGATCGAGCTCTCGACCGGCGAGGCGTGCCGCTTCGTCGCGGCCGCCTGGGGCGGCCTCGGCCCGTACGACTGCCAGTTGAAGGCCTTCTCCGGCGCTGGTGCCATGGCGGACTGCCACCTGCCCAAGCCCACAGCACCGTCTTGGACAGCCCAATGCCAAGCGGCGAAGAGCACTTCAAGCCCTTTCAAGCCCGAGGTCGTGAAGGAGGTTTGGTTCTGAAGTGAAGCGGGGAAGCGACGCCGCCCGAAACGATGTTCCGGAAATAGGTACCGAGGTACGCCACTTTCTGCTGAAAGACGGAGCCGCCCATGTGCGCACCGACTGGGAGCACATGCACGCTCTGGCCCACGGCTGTCAAGCGCTCGGGGGCGCATTGGCGAGCAGCGTCACCGAGCCGAGTCTTGCCGCTCAGAACAACCCCTTACAGAGCGGGTGCTTTCTGTGGGAACTTCAACGAGAACCGACGCGTAAGGATGGTTACCGGGACCTCGCTGGAGTCAAATTTGGGCTCTAATACAACGGAGGTCCACAGCACATATTTTAAGCAAGGCGAGCGCACTGTAACGACATGGAACAAAAGCGACGGCTCGTCTTGGGCTGCGTGTTCGCCTAAGCGCGTGAACGGGTATGAAGACCGTGCCCTGCCGCTGCGCTTGACCTTGACCAGCGCCGGCGGCCCCACCGGCGCTGGACCGGCCCCGACAGCGGGTCAACGACCCGGAGGGGTGGGGGAGCCCAGGGGGAAAAGACAGGCCGAAGGTCACGGCACTGTCGAAGACGGAGGACGGGGTAGAAGCTTGAGGCGTTTGTACTCCTCTTTACTCCTCTTGATTTTCAATGCGTTCGGAGCGCGGCGCACGGTTACTGACCGGGTCGATGGGAAGGGGTAACCGAGTGGTGGAGGAGCGTCCGCATCGTGCCGCGCATCATGAGGCGCTATTGGTCCTGGAAGTAGATGAGGGGCTGGCCGTCGCGGTCGAGGAAGTAAAGGTGGCTCACCTGGGACGAGTAGGCGGACGGCCCGACCACGACCACCATGGAGTCCTCCACCAGTTGTTCGCCGCAGGCGTGGGCGACCGCTGCAGCGAATAGGTCCTTGCTGGCCGGCCCGCTCGAGACGATCGTGTGGGTGTCGTTGTCGTAGTAGTTGCTGACCCAGTCGCTGAAGACGTTTGGCCACCAGGCTCGGTCCGTCGAGCGGAGGTCCCCATAGAAGCTGGACACAAAAGCGTTGAACCGGCTCGCCACCGCCAAAGCCTTCTTCGCCACGCCAGCAGTGAAGGGTTCGATGCCTTGGCGGCTCGGGCAAGCGGGCAGGTCGTGACCGGATGCCGGGCGCGGCAACGGGTAGATGTTGCTTGGGAAGCCGGTGTTCGTCGCGGACGGCAAGCTCGCCAGGACCGGTGTCGTTATCCGCAGTTCGTGGCCTTTGCCGTTGGCGCCGACCTGCACGAGGCCGTTGTCACAAGTCCAACCGTTGCCGATGAAGGTATCGACGTAAACCGTGCCGTTCCTACCGGCGGCTATCCCGTCGGGCTGGAAGCTACCGCATACCCCGGTGGCATAACCCGCCAGGTTGGCCTTGTCCAGGCTGATGTAGCTGTGCTCAACATGAGTCCCGACGACACGGCCGACGGCTGTCCCGTGCTCGGCCAGCAGGACCGAGCCGTCAGGGGCCGGCGCCATGGCATCTATGTAGTCCGGCCCCAGGTCGGTGAGCTCGCCGCTCGGCGTCATCCGGAACAGATCTCTTGGCCCGTCGGACCATACGACGAAGGCCCCGTCGCCCTCGGGGGCGATGAGAGACGGTGAAAAGCCCGTTCCTTTCGGCAGCCCTTGGGAGTGCCCCGGGGGACAGGAGCTCGATCGGAACGAGGCGCAAGCAATGACCGTAGCCTTCCCCGTCCGGCTCAACCGCTCCACTGCGCTCCCCGTCGCTATGTAGACGACGCCTGATGCCGAGACGGCCACCCCCGAGATCCCCGGGTAGCGACCGACGGTCGAAATGGTCCCGTTTGGGCTGACGATGCGGAGGCGGTTGTTGCCGGAGTCTGCGATGTAGACAGACCCGTTGGGAGCCAAGGCAACCGTCGGCTCGTACGCCGGGTCCAGGCGCGCTTGCCGGGCGGGCCCTCCGTCACCAGAGAAGCCCGGTTGGCCAGTGCCGGCGAAGACGCCGAGCCTCCCGTCGGGCCACCACTGCAGGATTTGGTCACGGTCCACATCGGTTATAAGGAGGCTGCCGTGCGGGCCGTCTCCCATGTCCTCAGGCCGGACCAGGCCGGGGGGCTCGCTGGCCAATTGTCGGCGGGCGTTCAGCGAATATGGCAAAGGCACGGTAGCAATAACCCCGTGCGGCGCCGGCGGGCACACGGTGCCTTGGTCTTCGACGAGCATGCAGACGGTGACCCATGAAACACGCCACGTACCGTTGACGGGCACCGCAGTCCCCACGAACCTCGATGTGCAGCCGTCGACGGTCAGGCCGAAATCGACCGTCGCCACATTGGAGCTGAGCCGTCGGGCGCTGAAAACGCGAACAGAGCCGCCGAGCAAGCCCGGGCACTCGCTCCGCTCCTGGGAGGAGCTCACTTTGAGCGCCTGGGCCAAGGCCGGGTCGAAACCTTGCACGGTGGCGGCTGACGGGGCCTTCACCAGGCTTTGGAAATCGGCGGCTATCTGGGCGAAGGCGGGCCCGGCGATGGTCGTGGGAACCCGGGCGGCCGGTGCCAGGGGTCCAGTGCTGACCAGAGCCGCTACCAGCGCGACCAGTCCCTGCCTCATAGTGGCGGCAGCGTGGGCGAGCGGCCGACGGTTGATGCGGGCCGGAAGTCGGACGCGGGCGGTCGCGGGCGCCAGCGGACGAGCGTGAGGTTGTCCCAGGTGCCCTCCCCCCACTGCTGCTGGCTTGCCACGAGGCCACGGGTTGTGAGGCACGTGGTAGCGAAGGGGTGCCGGGTCGTCGCCCCCCTCGCCAAGACTGCGGTCCCGGCGCTCACAGCGCTCAGGCAGGTGAGCCGCCCGAAAAGAGGTCTGGTCCGCTGGGTGACGCTGAGCCGTGGGCTCGCCCCCGGCCCGGCGTGGACGGCCGTCTCCAAGCCGATTACGACGGTGGCGGGGATGTAGGGCAGGGTGGCGAGTGAGAACCCGTTGGACGCGTCGTAGGTGCCGCGGCCGCAGTGCCAGCCGGGATGCTCTGGCATCGTCCAGCAGTCCTGGAAGTGCTCGCCCTTCTCGACCCATTGGAGCTGGTAGCCCTCCCCGGCGTGGAGGAAGAACGACCAGGTCGCGTCGTCGGTTACCAACGGACGCGAGACCGGTGCCGGCCCTTCGTGAGCGACCAAGACGCTCCATCTGGGCCCTGGGAAGACCGCGAGTTGGCCCGTCACCAGGTAAGTCGCCTCATAGTCCCCGCTCAGGCCTCCTTCGGCGAGGGCAAGCACCGCGGCCGGGGAAGGCGCGGCTCCGGCGGGTTGTACCTGCACCATCGGGCTGGTCGAGCAGGTAAGGGCAAATAGAGCTGTCGCACCGGCGGTCCAACGGGGGAGAAGGCCCAGCCTCATGAAGAACTAACCCGGCCGGGCGGTGCGGCGTTCCTGGCGGCGAGCCCTTTGGCCCTTGGGCAAGCGCTGGTCTGGGCGGGGCCAGCGGCAGACTGGTACGGGGCCGTGCCGTCCACGGTGCTTGACGAGCCCTCGGCCGTTCGCGCCGGAACTTCGGTCGCGTTGAGAAGGTTCTATCGAACATGAGGCTGATGGCTGCGCACTTGTTCACTGGCCGGCGCCTGCCCCAGCTCTTGGTGACGGCCCTCGTCCTCGCCGGGCCTTGCCCCTGGGCCATGACCTACTCGTCGACCGCCGAGATGGTGGGCGTCGTACGAGGTCGCAAAGACGTGGAGCGGCGACGATGCCACCAAGCACGAAGCGCTCAAGCGGGTCATCGACCACATTGACGTCGCACCCGTCGGCAAAGCAAAAAGGTCGGCGGCGCCGGCTTCAACCCGGAACGGGTCACGATCCATTGGGCCGCTGGTGAGGCGAGCCGGTTTCAGGCCCCGTCGTGCGTTTCAGGGTCCTTACCGGGGTCTCCGCCGAGGAACTGGACGAGCCAGGGCAGCCACTCGCCCTGTAGCACCTACTAACACGTGACACGCGGCGCGGGTTAGAACTTGACCCGGACGAACGTCACGCCACTGGCACTGGATCACAGGCAACCCTCATGAGGTGACCGGAACACTGCGCCACCTCCTTGACCAGTGAACCCTTCGACTTGAAGAGAGCCGGCGGGGGGACTGCAGGCCCCCCGCCGGTGTTCCCTCGGCTGTCAGACCAGCGCTAGCTCTTGGCCCACACCGGCGTACCGGAGCAGGTGCTCTTCGCTAGCTTTGCCAGCCTTGACAATCTCAGACGAGAAATCTTGAAGAAGTAGCTCGCCTTTAACCATCAAGCGCTCCGTGCCCTCCGCTATCACGAGCGTTTCGAGCGTGTCACGATCACCTGTCACTATCCACAAACCCCGACCGCTAGTCTCGAAGAAGAACGTCTCCGGCTGTGAGCACTTATGCTCAGCGGCGAGCTTGCCCCAGTATTCTTGGACCTCCCGAGCATAATCGAGAGCCTCTTTTTCTCGACCGGGGAAGGGTAGTTTCCAGCTAACTATGATTGCGGCATCCATAGAAAACCTCCTTGAATAGGTTAGTTCATTTAATAACTGCCGCGCAAAGACCGGTGAACTGTCTACGAGCAGTCGCCAGCCCGGCTACGTCACCATCCTTTTCGAGCGCTGTACGCAACAAGGAGCCTAGCGACCTCCCACTTCAGGCTACATAGCCATCGTTAGCCTGCCCCCCCAGTGTGAAGAGTCGTTGTAGCGCGGGTGGAGGCCACATGGAAAAACCAGAACGTCGCGTGAGCACAAGAGAGCCACCGAGCAAGGTATGGTACGCGCGGCCAGAGGCCTTTATCTATGACTGAGACGCCGAACCCTTCGGGTCCTTGCCGAGCGACCTGTCTCGCATCCGGGGCGAGGCTCCGCCCGGTACTCCCTCGGTGGATCGAAGTTCCAGGTTCTCATACGTGCTCTGTCCGCGGATTGAAGCTGTTGGCCCTCGTACCGGAAAGGGGGGCGAATATGGGCCAAGCACCCAGTCTGGTAATAGCTCGTGGAGGAAGTCGTCTTGGTTGTGGACAGCCTCATCCATTCACGATCACCCGCTCCTTGGGGTACAAAGCACGCCGGACCGGCGAGGGATCAGCTCGCCGGCCGGCTCTCCTTCATGAAGGGTGCCAGCGCGTGCCCGAAGCCACTGCTGGCACTGGCGGTGCAAACGGTTAGCCAGCCCCGTCCATGCTCGCAGCTTCGGCTTCGCGTGTGCCGGCCGTGTGCAAGCAGGGTGGAGGCGGGATGGAGAAGGATGACGCTTCGGTACGCCTTACTTGGCACACATTTGGCACGGCCCGCAAAGCCAGTGTCCGCTAGGAGCCATTTGGCGGCGGCCGCAACGTCAGGGGGCGGCACCTCGGCCAGGCCGTCGCCCACATGACCTTGCAGGCCCAAACACTCGGGCTCGCCGCCCGTCAGTTCTGGGCGTTCAAGCGTGAGGCGCTGACCGCCGGGCTGGCCGTGCCTGCGCACAGGCCTGAGGGCGGTTGGGTTAGCTTCGGGCGGACGGGGTCAAGTAACAGGCCCCGGGCACGGGAAGGACGGAGTTCGTGAGACGCTACGATGACTACGTACGGTGGTTGTACCGGGGTGGCCGCCCGAATCGTTTCGCTCGGCTGCAGAACCGGACTTGGGCTATCGCCTCTGCGGCCGGGATATGGCCCAAGCGTGCTGCGGCTCTCGAGGTGCGGGGGCGGCGCAGTGGCCGGAGCATCTCGGTCCCGGTGGTGATTGCCGACCACGACGGCGACCGCTATCTCGTCGCGATGCTCGGTGAGGAGACGAACTGGGTGCGCAACGTGCGGGCGGCTGACGGTCGGGCGATCCTGCGCCATGGCCGGCTCGAGACCGTGCGTCTCGAGGAAGTTCCTGTGGACGCGCGGCCGGCGATCCTACGCCGGTACCTCGCACTCGCCCCAGGAGCCCGTCCCCACATTCCCGTCGATCGCCATGCCCCGCTCGAGGAGTTCGAGCGGATCGCGCCGCAGGTTCCGGTCTTCCGCATCGTCCCCGTTCCTGTCGCACCCGACCCTGCAGGTTGAGCGCCTAAGTTGGCCGTCAGGGGGTCTCCACATCGCATCTTCTGTTCACTTCTG
>JAJZYO010000085.1 GCA_021798075.1 Actinomycetes bacterium | reverse complement strand
ATGAGGCGGCGTTCGGCAACGGGAGCGTCCATGGCTGCGCGCGACGACTGAACCCCGACTCCCTCGCGATGGGCTCGGATCTGCGACGATCTGTAGGTGGCTGAGCTCCTGGTCTTGAGTGAGGAGGTGGTCCGCCGGGCTTTGTCCCTGGACGAGTTGTCAGAGTCGCTGACGGCGGCGCTGATTTCGCTGTCGCATGACAAGGTGTCGGCCCCGCCCCGGATCGCGGCGCACACACAGGCCGGGTTGCTCGGCGCCATGCCTGGGTACGTGCCCGACCTCGGCCTCGCCGCCAAGCTGGTCAGCATTTACCCGGCCAACCCGGAGCAGGGCCTGCCGGCGCACCAGGCGCTCGTGGCCGTCTTCGACGAGGCGACCGGCGCGCCCGTCGCAGTAATGGGCGGGACCTACATCACCGCCATACGGACGGCCATGACGGCCGCGCTCGCGGCGCGATCCCTCGCCCGTAAAAGCGTGTCGGTGGCCATCATCGGCGCTGGTGCCCAGGGTGAAGCCCATCTGGTGGCCTTCCGCCACCTGCTGGCCCCGGCCCAGATCCGCATCGCGTCGCGACGTGAGTCGAGAGCCGCAGACCTCGCCGGCAAGGACCCGGGGGCGGTAGCAGTTGGCTCTGTCCGGGAAGCGGTCGAGGGGGCGGACATCGTGTGCTGTTGCACCGATGCCCAGGGGGCCGTGCTCGAGAACGGCTGGATCACTCCGGGGATGCACGTCAGCTCAGTGGGAATGGGCCCGGAGCTGCCTCTCGAAGTGCTGGACCGTTCCCGTCTGTTCGTGGAAAGCCGCGCCGCGACCCTGCCACCGCCGGCAGGCGCCACTGAGCTGCAAGGGCGCGACCCGGCATCGCTGGTCGAGATAGGCGCCGTCTTCTCCGGGCGGGCGGTTGGTCGGAGCGCTGACGAGGAGGTCACGATCTTCAAGTCGACCGGCCACGCCGTCGAAGACATTGCCGCCGCAGCTGTCGTGGTCCGGCACGCGCGCCAGCTGGGCGCCAGCGTCGCCATCTAGATCTTAAGGCTGCAGCCCCTTGGAGGGACCGAAGGTGCTAGCCCTGTGCTAGCCCACCGGTCCGGCCGCCGCGGTCGTCGTAGAGAGCACCGCCGGCGCGGGGAACCTGTGGGAGCGGTTGGGCCTACCTGCCCCGGGTGTTCCCGCTGTTACGCCGGCCCCAGGACAACCCGACCACGAGCAACGCGACAAAGGCCAGGCCGCCTACCAGCGCAGCCCCGGTGCTGCCCAGGCCACCCAGGATCCCGCCCACCGCCGAGGGCCGGTTGCCCGGGCCACCGCTCGTCCTCGCTCCCGGTGCCGTCGGACGGGCTGCCACGGCGGAGGTCGAGGTGCTGGCGGGGGCGGCCGTCGTGCTCGACGAGCCAGCAGAGGAGGTGACGGTAGGGGCCGGGCCGGACGGGGTAGTCGTGGAGCTTCCCCCCACTGCCGGCGCGGTGGAGGTTCCGGTGGCCGAAGGCCCAGTCCCGGCCTGCGCTCGAGAAGAGAGGGCTGCGTCGATCACGTTTTGCGCCGTCTGGGCGCCCGGGCAACCGGGCGTGGGGGTCGCTGCCACCACCGGTGGTAGCTGGGGTGCCTCGGGGATGCCGAACAGGGTGGTCGGTATGGCGTTGGCCATAGCGGTCTGGCCCGCGGGGTTGGGATGGAGGTTGTCCGCGTTGAAGTAAGGGGCATAGGGCAACTCCGGCTGGCACTGCCCGTTGTAGACGTCCCCGACCACGGCCGCCAGGTTGACCACGCCATTGAACCCGTTCCCAGGGCTCATGACCCATGAGTCCACGGCCTCGAGGGTCGCCTGCTCGGCCGGGCCCCACTCCTCGGGCCGGCACGAACCCGGTTGGGTACACGCCGGCGAGGTCTTGCGAGGCAGAAGAGGTATGCCGTAGACCTCGAGGCCGGCTTCGTGCACCTGCGCGACGAGCTGTTTCATCCCCGCGATGATCGACGCCGCGCTCCCGTAGGGAGGGTTGTTGTCGCTGTAGCCGAACCAGATGTCGTTGGTCCCGAGGAGGACCACCACGGCCTTGACGCCGGGCAGTTGCAGGGCGTCGCGGCTCAGGCGCTCCACCCCGGCTACACCCCCGCCGCTGGCTGCGTAACTGTTCTCTCCGCCGCTCGCGTTACGGCCGGGTGGGAAAGGGGTGAGAGTGTTGCCCGAGATGCCCTCGTTGACCACCGCAACCTGTTCGCTCGCTGGCAGTTGGGAGATGCGTTGCTGTAGCGCCTCCACCCAGGAAAAGCCTGTGTTCTGGTAGCCGAACCCGTCGGTGATCGAGTCCCCGAACGCGACCACAGTGCCCAGGGCCTGGCTCCCGCCCACCTCCACGGCCGACAGCCAACGCGTCCACCAGTCCGCCCCAGTGAAGGCCGACCCGCTCAACGAACCAGTCTGGTTGCCCGCCCCGTTGGCCGTGTAGTAGGCCACGATCCTGCCCCGGCAACAATAATGGACGCTCACGGGCGCCACGCCAGGGGCCCACATGCTGACTACAAGGGTTTCGCCCGCGTGCACGGCCAGGGGGGCCGGGTCGCTGGTCACATCCTGGCCGGCGGGGATGGTGACCGAACCGCTCCCGTCGAAGGTGACCGGCACCACCGTCCCCGGGACGGCCGCGGCGCCGCTCGTACCCGCCCTCTCACCGACGGTCACCGCACCGAAGGTGAGCGGTACCGGGCCCCACTGGTTGGACAAGCGCAGGCTCACCGACCGGCCCCCTACGGCGACCGTCGCCAGATCTCTCACTGTCGCGTTGTCAGCCGCCACCTTCGGGAAGGGCTGGAGCAGCAGGTCCATGGGGGACGTCCACGCCGTCAGGATGGCGGGCGCCGCCGGGCCGGTCGACGATTGGCTGGGCGAAGCCACCGGCACGCCAGCTCGCCCGGCTGCCCATGCCTCTGGCGCGACAGCACCGACCAGCAGCGAAAACAACAAGACTGCCAGCCAAGCCGGCCGCAGGACCTTCATATCGTGCTTGGCTTGCTAATCGGTCTCACGCCTCTATTCAAACTTGTCGCCACCAGCGCCGGTTCCACAACCACGCGGTCGGCCTTCGCTGTGCATTTCCGGGCGCGGGCAGGGCCGAAGGTCACATCGTCGGCCAGTGGGGTGGTCCAGAGGGTGTCACTCGTTTCGGCGGAGCCGGTCTGGTCCACCTGCTTGGTAGCGGGATCGACGGGTTCCACACCTGGCTCCCGCAGGCCTCCTGTCCCCTGGCACGCTCCCAGGCGTCCCGGGCGGCGTGCTCTGCCGGATGGTGAGCTCCGCCGGTGAACGCTCGATGGTGCTCATGGTGAGCGGGGTCGCCTCGCCCGAAGAAAGGCTGGACGGGCTCGGCCTCGGCGCTCGACCGCTCCCGCCTTAGTCGGCACTGACCGGACCCCAGGTGATAGAGACGGCGATCGGGGTGAGTTACCGGATCGTGGGCTAGTGCCAGGGGGGCCACCTTTTGCGCCTTGGTAATGACCGGTCAAAGACGAGAGAACGCCCCCTGCCTTCCGAGCGGATGCGAGCGGATGCCTCAGGGTAATGTCAGAGCGGTGGCGAAGCTCAAGCTCGACCTGCACGAGATCTACAACCGAGGCGACTTGATCGACCGGGCGCTCCAGGACATCATCAACGAGGCCGTCCGCATAAAGGCAAGTGAAGTCGAGATCGTCCCGGGCAAGGGCTCAGGCCAGTTGAAGAAGCGGGTGCTTAGGTTCCTCGGTCAAAAAGAGGTCAAGGCGCTCTACCACCGGGTGGAAAAAGACGAGGACAACTTCGGGCGGGTGTTCGTCCATTTCCGATGGAAATGACAGGCGTTTTGGCACCAACAGGTCCTTGCGCAGGTAATGCAAGGGCCGGGCTCCCGGGACCCTCAAGCCAACCCAGAGAGCGTCACCTTGGTGCCGACCGTGTTCTGCACGAAGGCACCCGGCAGGGCGGTCGCGAGCGCCAACTGAGCTGGCCAGCCGGTGCAGTGAGCGGGCAGCACCACCTCGGGGCCTAGCTGCCCGAGGGCGCCCACGACCTCGGGGATCGCAGCGGAGAACAACGGCCCGTTCAGGTGGAAGCCGCCCATCACCGCACAGACGGTGCCTATGCCGGTCAGTTGGCTGGCCCAGCGGGTGATGTTCACGATGCCGGCATGACCACAGCCTGTCAGGACCACGAGCCCCCTTCCTCGTAGGTTCGCCACGAGGGCCTGGTCGTCTGCCACCATGGGGTCGGGCTGCCAGGCACCTCCTCGCCAGGCCTGCTGGGTCGGCAACCCGGTCTCGAAGGCGGTGACCCGCGGCACCTCGCCGGTGACGAGCACGCGCCCGTCGAGCAGGAGGCTCGGGTGTCGGTCCTCGACGACCGTGAAGCCTCCGCCTTCGAGGGCAGAGCGGCTCGGGGTGGGGATCTCGAACGGCTCGCGGCCCTTCACCACCAGGCGCCGGCGCAGCCACAGGTCCGGGTGCACGACCAAGGGCAAGCCGGCGACCCCGCCAACTGCCTGCAAGAAGCCATCGAGCCCGGTGACGTGGTCGTAGTGGCCGTGGCTCAGCACCACGGTATCGACCCCCTTGGGGTCGACTTCCAGGCGGCGCATATTCTCGACCATCCCGGTCGGGCTGACCCCGGCGTCGAAGAGGAGCCGGCGGGTGTTAGTGCCTGTCCGTACGGTGACCAGTGCGGAAAAGCCGTGCTCGGCGACCAGGGCGTCGCTGCTCCAACCTTCGAGCCCAACCCGGTTCGCCACCCTGGCGCCGTTGTGTGCCGGCGGGCGCTTGGCCGGTCCCTGGTCTGTGGCGAGGGCGTCGGTGACGTTGTCGACCAAGGTGGTGACGGTTACCTCGTCAACGGGCTGGAGAGGGAGGATCTGCAGTCTTGGGGCCTCGGTTTGCCCGGTCGTCTGCGGCACTGCGGACCAGTGGTCGTCGCACATGGACGGACCCTAGCGTCCTGGTGCGAAGAAGGCCAAGACGTCGAAGAGGAAGCAAAAAGTTACCCAAGCGATCGGACGGGCCCCTAGCCCGTGCGGCCCAGTTTCGCCACGAACCGTTTCCCGATTGGAAAATCAACGCTCGGTGCAATGGGTACCAAGGTCCGGCGGCCCAGGACGTTTAGCGTACCGTCGGGTCCACGACTTCCGCCTGTAACTAGCTGCAAGCGCTTTGCGTGGATGCTGCCCGGAGCCACGCTCAGCGGCGCCTGGCGCGGAGGACGACGTCGGTCAGGTGGGGGGTACCGGGCGGCGGGTCGACGCGCGGCTCAACTGCGTGCAGCTCGATGGCGAAATCGTCCCCGAGCAGCAGGGCGAGGTCGTCGGCACCGACGTAGTCGGCCGGGTCGGTGCCCTGGGCCTTCATGTGCTCGCGGTGCTCGTCGTCGAGGTCGTGGTAGACGGCAAGGACCAACCCGCCAGGCCGCACCGCGTCGAGCAACCTCCGCACAGCCCCTTCACCAGCGGCCTTGGGCAGCGACGGGTACTGCAACGACAAGAAGTCGAAGGAACGAGCCGGCAAGTCCAGCTCGAGGACGTCCCCGGCCAGCCATTCCACCGTGGCGCCAGCCAGCTGGGCGGCCTCGCGCGCCCGGCCGAGCGCGACCTCGGAAATATCGACGGCAGTCACCGCCCAACCGCGCCCGGCGAGCCATATGGCGTCGGCACCCTCGCCGCAACCGACGTCGAGCGCCCGGCCGGGGCTGAGCCCGGCGACCTCGGCGACGAGCCGGCCGTTCGGCCGCCCGCTCCACATCGTCCCCTCCCGCTCCCTGTACCTCGCGTCCCACTCGGCGGCACGCCCCGCCGCCCCAGGCCGCTCCTCGTAGCGCTCGTGCTCTAGCATGCATCCCACCGTAGACGTGCCTGAGGTCAGGTCCTGCGCTCGCTCTTGGGTCATAGCCCTCTCGGCCCGATGTGGTGTACCAGGAAGGCACCGTGTACCGTCGAGCACCGGGTCGTGGCCGAGCGGCTCAGGATCGTGCGGCCCAAGAGATACCGTCACCGAGTTGCCTGCGAGGTCGAGCGCCTCCAGGGGCCGTGGTTCGTCCTGTCTTGACCTGATAACCTGATTTCCTGGGTGAGGTGAGTGCAACCGAAGCGGCCCGGAGCTTCTCCGACATCCTTGACGCAGTAGTGCACCGAGGTGAACGTTTCACGATCGTCCGCCGAGGCAAGGTCGTGGCGCGGCTTGCTCGCGTCAGCACCGGCAGGGGCGTAGAAAACTCTATGCGAAATTCCCGCTGCGCCGCCTAACGACCCCCCTAACCAATTGCCGCTACCGGCCGCTCGCAACGCCGGTCTGGACCGAGCACAGGGGAAGTGTGGCCGGGCGAAGTGTCCTCTCGGCCGGCAGCTAGAGCCCACGGGCCAAAATGGCTATTGCCGGTCGAGCGAGCTCACCCACCGAGTGAAGACGGGGTCCGTCAGGTGCCACCTGCCCTCCGTGGCGACGACCCAGTCGTCACTGGCCAAGGCCTCGATGGCTCTCTGCACCGTGGACGGCGCCAGCCCCGTCCGTCGTGCAAAGCCGCGCCCAAAAGGCTCCGCGGCGGCTTCGCGCGCCAGGGCGGCGAGCACCCTTCTTTGCACGGGCGAGCGTTGCTCCCATGCCTCGGTGTAGGTGGCTTCGTTGAGGGCGACGGCCCGGTCCATGCCCAGGTCGATGTCGTCGAAGGAGATGACTTCGCCCGCCACGGCGAAGGTCTCGAAGGCGAGGTGCTGGATGTCGTTCGGCACGGGGCCGGCTCGGCTGACGATGGCCTCGGCGATGGCTGCCGGCATCTTCTTGCCACCGCGCGCCGCTCGCCGGACGAGGTGGCGGGCCATCGTCGAGGGGTCGATCGGCCCGAGCGCGATCGGCTGGGTCATGCCGTAGAGCGGCGCACCGTGTATTCGGACTAGGCGCTCCATCATCCGCCTGCGGCTCCCCGCGACGACGAGCGACACCCGGGGGTACGTGTCAGCCAGCCCCTTTAGCACGTCTGCCGAACGGGGCTCGATGTCGACGATGCTGTCGAACTCGTCCAGTACCAACGCCGGTTGGCGCTCGTCCTCGGACAGAAGGCGGTAGACGTCTTGGAGCACGCCCATCGCGTCGGGCTCGGCGAGCGAGGGGGAAAAGCTGAGCCTCGGCCGGCCGTCTTCGCCCACCTCGAAAGTGGGGGCGAGTCGGAACCGGCCCCTTAGCTCGGCAATGGCAGCAGCCCCGCGCCGGAGGAGGTGACGACGGCTCCGCGCGTAGCTGGTGGCAAGGGCGCTGGCGAAGCGGGCGGGGCCAGGGTTGAGGAGCACGTTCACGTGGACGGCGATGGCACCGAGGCGGCCCGCCGCGCGCTCTGCCGCGAGCAGGAGCGAGGTCTTGCCGTAGCGACGAGGGGAGACTACCGAGACGTTGACGCCCTGTGTGACCCGTTCTATGAGCGCCTGGACCTCCAACTTGCGGCCGGTGAAGTTCTCACCGGTCACCGGCGAGCCGTAGCGGAACGGGTTCGGTGTCGATGGCACGGGCACCATCCTAGACGAGCCGCGTTACGCGTTATCGCGTTACGCGTCGTATGGCCCCGCCACGAGGTCCGCGAAGGAGCGTTCTGCTTCGTCTCACCTGAAGTCCGGCCCTCCCGGGAGGGTTCCGGCCTCGCCGATTAGGCGCCCCATTGCGCTGGCTG
>JAJZYO010000084.1 GCA_021798075.1 Actinomycetes bacterium | reverse complement strand
CTCGGGGCAATAGCCTGACAGTATGGCCACCAAGCTGACCGAGATCGCCCGCCAGGCGGGAGTCTCCGTGTCGGTCGTGTCGCGCGTCTTAACTAAGCCAAGTAGGTGCGAGTAGTGGCTGTCAGCCCAAGGCTTCCCGTAGTCTCCTTCAATGCCGAACGGAAGTCCCGCACCGGGCCACCCGGTGAGCAGAGCCCTTGACCGCCGGACGGCGACTGGCGCCGGGCCCCTTGCGGCCGGACCGCTCTCGACGAGGTCACGTGGCTAGCGGGCGTACCCCGTTATGCCTGAGGGGCCAAGGACTGCCCTGGCATTGAGCGTCGACAGCGCCCCTTCGGGCACCTCAACGGGCCGTCGGCACCGCCGCTACTGGTTCGGCGACGGCAAAGCCCACATCGAAGTAAGGGCAGCCCGACGCCACGGATCGGAGCGCTTCGCCCGAGAGCTCGAGGTCGCCCTGGCTCGCATGAACGGCGTGCATTGGGCGCAGGTCAACGCGGTGGTGGGACGCGTCGTAGTCGCCTTCGACGGCGAGGCTGTCGACAGCTCAGCGATCCTGGAGACGATCGAGGGTGTCGAAGAAGCCCACGAGGTGCATGACGACCGGTTCGGGTTCGACCGGCCCGACTTTCCCGGTGATATCGAGCCCGTCCACCGCGCCATCGTTGGCCTCGTTGCCGATGCCGTCGGCATCGCGGCCGGGGTGGCGGGGTCGATGTTCGACCTACCGTCGCTGCCCGAAGAAGCCGCCGCCCTCGTCTCCGTGGCGGAATCCCAACCTCGCATCCGACGGTTGGTCGAGTTCGCCTTAGGCCCGAGCACGGCCGACATCGGCCTAGCGGTGGCGAACGCCGTCCTGCAAGGGCTGGGCCGGGGCACCCTCGGTCTTGTCGTCGACCTAGCGCATCGCGGAGGGCTGCTGGACGAAGCGATCGCTCGCCGTTCCAGTTGGGGGCGCCTGGAACACGAACTGGCCAACGACCCCTCGCGAGTGGGTTGTCGTCCCATCTCGCGTCCGGGACGTCCGGTCCCCTTGCCCTCAGGGCCGGTCGAACGTTACGCCGATTGGACTGGCGCCACTGGCCTGGCCGGCGCCGCGGGCGCCTTTGCCTTCACCACCAACCCGCGCAAGGCGGCGGCAATGCTGCTGGCCAGCGTGCCCAAGGCAGGACGGCTGGGGCGAGAGGCCTTCAGTGCCCGTGTCGGGCGGGTACTGGCTTCTCACGACGAGCTGGTGCTCGACCCGGCCGCGCTACGGCGGTTGGACCGTACCGACACCGTCGTCATTGATGCCGCCGTCCTGCTTACGGGCAAAAAGGAGCCGACCCGGGCCGTGTTCGCGAGCGACGTCAACCCGTCGGAGGCCGAAGGTCGGCTGCACGCGCTCTTCGATGGCGCCGATGCCTCGGCGCGCCATAGCCGGGGGGGCTGGACGGTTGGACGACTGAGCGACCTTTCGGCTCCCCCTACGGAGCTGCGGCGGCTCCGCCGTCGCCTTGGCCATGTGGCGAGCCACGGCCTCATGTTCGAGGGAAGGCTGGCGGCGGTCTTCGCCATCGGTGACGAGGTAGCACCGGGGTGGCAAGTCCTGGTCCGGGCCGCCCGTAGAGCTAGGCACATGGTCGTCATCGCCGGGGACGACCTCGACCTCGTCGAGCGGTTCGGGGCCGACATGCTCGTCGAGGCAGGAGACAGCCTGTGCGGCTCGGTCCGGATGCTCCAAGGTGACGGCTGCGGCGTGCTCCTGGTCGCCGGGCCGTCCCACGATGCCCTCGAAGCCGCCGACTGCGGGATCGGCCTGGTTGTCGAGGGCGTTGTCCCCTGGGGCGCCGATGTCATCGCCAAGGACCTAGGCACCGCTGTGTTCTTGGTCGAGGCGTCTATCGTGGCCCGCTCGGTGAGCCAGCAGAGCGCGAACCTGGCGGTGGCGGGGACGGCCGGCGGGGTACTGCTCGCTGCCGCACTCGAGCCGGCCAGAGCGTCGTCGAGCGCCACCATCAGCGTCAACATCGCCGCCCTGGCCGCCATCGCCAACGGCTGGCGGGCTGGCATCGGCCTGGCTCGCATGCCCCGCCACCGCATAGGCGCAGGCCCGCCCTGGCACATGCTCGAAGTCGACGATGTCCTGGCCCTCTTGGGCACCAGTCGAGGCGGCCTTGCCTCCTCCAGTGTGGCCGGGCGGCTGGCTCCGGTGGCCCGGCTCGCCGGCGACCCGGCTCGTTTCGCGGCCGCTGTCGGCGCCGAACTGGCCAACCCGTTGACCGAGGTGCTGGCGGCCGGTGCGGCGCTATCGGCGGCCGTCGGATCGAGCGCTGACGCCGTCATCGTGGGCGCCGTATCGACGCTCAATGCCCTCATCGGCGGTGCCATCCGCTACCAAGCAGAGAACGCCGTGCGCTCGCTCGACCGCGCCAGCCAGCAGCAGGTGTTGGTGCTGCGGGCGGGGCAGCCGAGCCTCATCGGGTCGGACGCGCTCGTTCGTGGCGACGTCATCGCTCTAGCCACCGGCGACGCCGTGCCGGCGGACTGCCGGGTCATCGAGGCCAACAACTTAGAGGTGGACGAGTCGAGCCTCACCGGGGAGTCGCTCCCGGTGGCCAAGTCCGAGGCGCCGTCCATGTCCACGCTCATCTCGGAGCGCTCCTCGGTGCTCTACGCCGAGACGTCGGTGGTGGCAGGCGACGCCCTCGGCGTCGTCGTCGCCGTGGGCGAGGACACCGAAGCGACAGCGGGCGATGTCACGCTCGGCGCCAAGGTTGCCGGGGGCGTTGAGGAGCGGCTTAGGAAGTTGACGATGGTCTCGGTCCCCTTGGCGGTGCTCGGTGGGGCTTGCGTCGCCGGTCTCGGTGCCCTGCGGGGCCAAGCGTTGTCCGAAACCCTTGGCAGCGCCGTCAACCTGGCCGTCGCCGCCATCCCCGAAGGTTTGCCCATCGTTGCCACCATGGCCCAGGTCGCCGCCGCCCGGCGCCTGTCCGCCAAAGGGGTGCTCGTCCGCAACCCCCACGCGCTGGAGGCCCTGGCGCGCGTCGACGTACTGTGCACCGACAAAACGGGGACGCTGACCGGCGGGCAGATCAAGCTGACCTCGGTCTGCGACGGGCGTCGCAGTTCGCCCATCATGCGCCTGGCCAACCGTGACCGCAGCATTCTCGCCGCCGCCCTCCGGGCGACACCGCCCCTGGTCGGGGACGCGGTGCTGGAAATGACCGACCGGGCGGTCGTCGAAGCAGCCGAGGGGTGCGGCGTCGAGAAGGCTCTTGGTGCGCCCGGGTGGGCGCTTGACCTCGAGCTGCCTTTCGAGCCGTCCCGCGGCTTCCACGCCACCGTGGGCACCAGCGCGCTCGGACAGCTCATCGATGTGAAGGGCGCTCCCGAGGTCGTGCTTGCACGCTGCGAGAGGTGGCGCGACGGCTCCCACGACCGGCCGCTTGACGACAAGGCCCACGGCCTGCTGACGAGAAAGATCGAGCGCCTGGCGAGCACGGGTCGGCGCCTCCTGGCGGTGGCCGAAGGCCAGACCACAACCACGCTCCTGAGCGGCCCCGACATCTCCGGGCTGACGTTCCTCGGCCTGTTGGCCTTTTCGGACCCCGTCCGCCCCTCGGCCTCCGCCGCCGTCGACGGCATGCGCCGGGCGGGAATTGAAGTGGTCGTGGTCACCGGGGACCATGCCAGCACGGCGGAGAACGTGGCGAGCAAACTAGGGCTTATGGACGGCCGGCGAGTATTGACCGGCACCCAGCTGGGCAAACTTTCCGACAACCAGCTCGATGAGGTGCTCGCCGAGGTTTCCGTCTTCGCCCGTGTCGTACCCGCCGACAAGGTACGCATCGTCGAGGCCTACCAACGCGCCGGACG
Source organism: Actinomycetes bacterium (assembly GCA_021798075.1). The sequence goes on along the minus strand of JAJZYO010000084.1, from coordinate 3,829 downwards.
AGCCGTGGCCATGACCGGCGACGGCGCCAACGATGCGCCCGCCATCAGGCTAGCCGACGTCGGCCTGGCGCTCGGCCAGCGCAGCACTTCGGCCGCTCGGGGGGCGGCCGACATCGTGATCACCGATGACCGCATAGAGACGCTCCTCGACATCGTCACCGAAGGCCGAGGAATGTGGGGATCGGTCCGAGATGCCGTCGCCATCCTCCTCGGCGGGAACGCCGGTGAGGTCGTCTTCACGGTCGCCACTAGTGCCATCATGGGCAGGCCGGCGCTCTCGACCCGGCAGTTGCTGCTCACCAACCTTATGACCGACGTTGTCCCCGCTCTCGCCATCGCCATCAGGCCGCCCCGGGGCCGCTCCGCCGCGCAGCTCCTGGCCGAAGGACCGGACCGCTCCTTGGCCGGGCCTATGTACGGGGCGATAGCGCAGCGTGCCGCCGCCACCGCGGCCGGTGCGGGAGCAGCGTGGTGGGCGGCACGCCTGACCGGTCGGCGCCGGCGCGCTGATACCGTCGGGCTGGTCGCTCTCGTCGGGTCGCAACTAGGCCAAACCATTGCCATCGGTGGGGCCGACCCCGTCGTGCTCGGAGCCGGCCTGGTGTCAGCGGGGGTACTCGTGGCCATCGTGGAGACCCCCGGCGTCAGCGAGTTCTTCGGCTGCACGCCGCTCGGCCCGATGGGCTGGGCCATTGCCGTCACTTCCTCGTCGGCGGCGACAATGGCGGCCGTGCTGGTGCCGCGATTTGTAGACGCACTGAGGGCAGCGAGCGACAGTTAGACTCCCGACAGTTCCCAACAAATGAGGTGACGTTGATGCCCACCACAGCGAGATCGACAACTACTGCCAGTGAGAGCGAGCCTACCAGTAAGAGTGAGCCGCCCCGCACTATCAGCCTGTTCGGGCTACCCGTGCCGAGCCCAGGGACCGCCCTCTACTACGGCGGGATCGCTGCCTTGGTGGCCGCCGAGCTCATCGACTGGCCGGTCGCGCTGGCCGTTGCCGTCGGTCACGAACTACTCGTACGCCGTCAAAAGCCCGCCGCGTAAACGTCTGCAAAGTCCGAGCTGAACCACCTGAGTTGAGGACCGCCCGCCCGATGGCGCAAAAAAGATCTCTTGGTTTATGCCACCGCGGCGGCGGCGCGTCGTGGGAACAGCCAGTCGAGTAGACGATTGATGACGAACTGCACTGCGGTCGCCAGCGCTTGGACGATAAACACTTCGGCAAACTCACCCATCGGCCTGTGCGACTCCTTTGCCATCGCTCATGTCCGAAGTACAACATATAACGGCCACAAGAACATGGGTGTAATTTTGGCTAACGCACGAGTGAACAATTGGTGAACATCGGTCGGCATTCAATACCGATCTCGCGAGGCCGGGAGGTGCCACAGAGCTTGGTGGGCGAGGCCAACCGGAAAGAACTTGACAACCCCACCCCGCAGGAGAGGACCCTATGTCAGCATTATCGCAGAGCTCGCCGGCGTCAACGCCAGCGCAAACGATGGAGCGGCCGCCCATCTCAGCATGGCGCGTGCCCAACCCGCTCACCGCCCTCGACTCGGTCCTCAGGCGCGACGAAGCCGATATTTTGTTCATCGCGGGCAACTTGGCCCTCGTAGCCCTCGAGGTCGTCGAGTGGCCAGTAGCAGCGCTCACACTCGCTTCGCACGCGATGGCACGAAGCCGCTTCAGAGCTCTCCGAGCTGTAGCCGAAGTGGCCGGGGAAGCGGGAGTAACCGCTGGCTAGTGCCCTGACCGGACTGGAGCGCCTGGTGGTCCACCACCTGGGTAGTCCCGAGCAGCAATGATCTCGTCATGCAGATCCCGTGAGGGTCCGCAGGCTGACTGATGACGAAGGCCGCAAGCTCCAACGCCTCGTGCGCCGGGGCCTGGTGGTGCTGGCCTCGGCCGGGGGCAATACGGTGCCGGTGATCGCAAGGCTCGTACAGACTTCAGAGGACCGGGTGCGCGAGGTCATCCACAACTTCAACAAGATGGGCATGGCCTGCTTGGGCCCCAAGTGGGCGGGTGGCCGTCCCCGCCTGACCAGCCCTGACGACGAGGCCTATATCGTCGAGACGGCCAAGGCTCGCCCGGAGACCCTGGGTCGGCCCTTCACTCGCCGGAGCGTGCGCAAGCTCGCCGACCACCTGGCCCGGCACTCGCCACGGCGCGTCGTGATCAGCCGGGAGCGCCTGCGGGAGATCCTCGTCAAGCACAACGTCACGTTCCAGTGGACCAAGACCTGGAAGGAGCCCAACGACCCCGACAAGGAGCAAAAGCTCGACCGCATCGAAGAGGTGATGACCAAGTACCCCGACAGGGTCTTCGCCTTCGACGAGCTCGGCCCCCTCGCGGTCCACCCGGTCGGGGGCTGCTGCTGGGCCAAGAAGAAAAAGCCCCAGCGCAACCGGGCCAACTACCACAAGCACTGTGGCGTACGGCAGTTCCAGAGGTTGCTACGACTACGCCAACGACCAAGTCTTCGGCGTCTTCAGGCACCGCAAGAGCGTGAAGAGCTCGCTCGCTGCCATAAAGAGCTGCCGGGAGCGCCGCCCCGACGGGGAGAGGGCCTACGTCATCTTGGACAACCTTTCGGCCCATAAGTCCAAGAAGATCAAGGCCTGGTGCGAGAAGAACAACGTGGAGCTGTGCTTCACGCCTACCTACAGCTCCTGGGCCAACCCGGTCGAGGCCCACTTCGGCCCACTACGCGAGTTCGTGCTCAACAACTCCGACCACCCGGACCACACCATGCTCACCAACCGCCTCCACGCCTACCTCGCCCGGCGCAACGCCAACCCTCGTGACCCGGTGATCCTCGCCGCCGAACGCAGGAGGCGTGCCGAGATGAGGGCGGAGAAACAAAGGCGCTGGGGCCGGCCGGCGCCTCGTGCCGCCTGAGCGCTCCTACTGCCTCATTTCGGGCTGCCCCCTTGGCTTGTCGCGCCTCGGCACCCCGGCGACTTCTCGCCGGCGTGCGGACGGGCCTTGTACCGTCACCAAGTCAACTAGTTGCTTGCCCGTAGCGAGCTGCAGGTTCGCTTGAGCGACCAAGGTGAGGACCAAGGCCGGATCGTCCTGGTCTCTGACCCGGGCACAGAGGACATCATCGCCGCAGCTTTGGCACAGACAGGCCAGGCCCATCAGGACGACGTCGAGCATGCGATAGCGCTGTTCCGTTCCCGTGGGCGGGACTTCCCCACTATGCGCTCCGCGATCGTCTGTCTCGCTGGGGTCCTTGAGGCCGAGCGTGGCCTCCTCAAGGTCGAGTTGCTGAACAAGGACTCCGGCGCCCTCTTCGACATCGCCAACAACTTCGACCTCCGCCATCGCAAAGTCGGTCAGAAGACCGACTACGACCCGGCGTTTTTGGAATGGCTATTCGACTGGTACCTGTCGACGATCAATCTGGTGAGGAAGCTGCGGGCGACAACAGCGTGAGCATCATGATGTTTCATGCGATCTTCGCTGCGGTGCTGCGGTAGGTGACCGCGCCGTAGGCACCTGGAGGCCAATGCCAGCCGTGCCGGAGCCGGCGAGGTCGTCTCGGGCCCTGGCTGTCGGCGTCCTCGGGCCAGGACGACGGAGCCGTCCCGTCCCTAAAAGACCTGACCAGTGGCGCTAAGCCCGCTCGCGAAATGGTAAGAGTTTGCTGGGTGGATGTGGCCTTCGCGGGCACGGCTCTTACGACAGTCAGCCATCGACGGGTCATCGCTGGTCAGGGGCATAAAACGCGGCTAGGGCCCGCTCGCCGTCCACCACATGTGCTATCAACCTCGGTTGATGGACGAGGGACTATTTGAGGTAGCCCAGCACGACG
>JAJZYO010000083.1 GCA_021798075.1 Actinomycetes bacterium | reverse complement strand
CAGCAGGTAGGCTGTGCCACCGGCCGCCTCCAAGTCGAAGACAACGCCGTCGTAGCGACGCAACTTCCCCGGGAGGACGGCGAGGTGGTGCCAGGTTGCGCCCCCGTCGTGGGTTGACCAGAGGACCGCCTGCAGCGTGCTGTCCGAGCGCCATAGGCCGCCGTAGATCCACCCGTCCTGCGCGTTGGCGAAGCGGACCTCCAGGCCGCCGTAAAGCCCGTAGAGGGCGGCCGGCAGCCTGACCGAGCCGGGCGCGCCCTTGGGCAGCCCATTGGTGATGGTTCGGTCGGCGTCTCTTACCAGCTTCGCCGGCAGCGGTCTCGGGGCCCAGCTGCGGCCTGCGTTTGTCGTTTCGCGGAGCGCCAGGCAGGCGCCGGCGCTCTTGCAGGGGACGGTGCCGAGCACGAAGCCCGTGCTGAGCGAGACGAAGGTCACCGAAAGCGGGTGGAAAGCGCTGTCGCCCGTGGGAACTGCGGCGAGGGCGACCGGCGCCGTGACCGCTGCCAGAAGACCGGCCAGCGCCGCGCATATTGCAGCCGCCATCGCGCGCACCCGATTTGCGGTGCTCCTCGGGCGTCTCATACCAGCTTCTATGCCGGGCCGGTGCCAGTGGTTCCCGGCGCCGCTGGGGAGCCCTCCCCTTGGTCTCTCGCGAGGCGAGGCTGAGGCGAGGTGAGGCGAGGTGAGGCACGACAAATGGGCACTTTGTCCAAAAATGTCGACCTCGTGGCCAAATAGGCCCTGAGCGGGTCAGAAGTGGTCGGAAGCGTCAGAAGTCCCGCCAGGGGGGCAGGGAGGGGCCGGCTGTCGTCGGGGAGGCCCGGGTCACGCCGGCGGCAGGTCACGCCGGCGGCAGGTCACGCCGGCGGCAGGTCACGGCAGCAGCAGCTTGGCGAGCAGCGCCGGCGGCGGGCTCCCGTGGGCGAGCACCTCGTCGTAATTGGAGCGCTTGCCGAGACGGGCGAAGAGGTCGGACAGTTGTTTGTAGCCCACGAAGTAGGTGGACAGTTGTGCCGAAGTGAGGCAGGCGCGCCGCCACTTTTTACGGGCTTCGCTCTCTTCCTGGTAGCAGCGGCCCGTCATGAGGGCGAGCGCCTCGTCCTCGCCCATGTCGCCGGCATGGACCGAGACGTCGATTATGGCGTTGGCTGCCACGCGGAGCTGCATCTTCAGCTGTTGGAGGCGCACCGCCAACCCGCCGTGGCCGGCTTCGGCCATGATGCGCTCGGCGTGCACGGCCCAGCCCTCGACGAAGGGCCCGCTCTCGAAGATCTTGCGTGCGAGCGTGGGGCCGGAGAAGCGCCGGGCCCGGGCGAGTTGCACCATGTGGCCAGGCATGGCTTCGTGCACGGTCAGGTTGGTGATCATGGCGAGGTTGTACTCGCGGTAAAACGAAGCCTTCTGCTCTTCCGACCAGCTCTCGGGGGTCGGCTCGACGGCGAAGCTCGTCTCGCCCCCCTCCTCCAGCGGCCCCGCGGGGTCGCAGTAGGCGCCGCCCACCCCCCGGCGGAAGGCGGGCATGAGCTCGACTCGGAGCGGGTCGTCCGGCAGGGTGACCACGCCCAGGCTCGCGACCGCCTCCCTGCAGCGCAGGAGAGCGGCCTCGATGCTCGGGAGGAAGCTGCCGGCGTCGGGACGCTCCGAAGCAACGGCTTCGAGGGCAGTGCGCACGGTGCCTACGCCCACTTGGGCCGAAGCCGGAGATCGCCCTCCGCCTGGGCGGTCCTCCCCGATAGCGGCGAGGTAACGCCCGGCCGCCTCCTCGAGGTCACTTTGGACTTCGTCCATCCAGTCCCGAGCCTTCGCGAGGACATCTTCGGGGGCGAGGGGCGAAGACAGTTCGAGGGCGAGCTTGCGGGCGAAGCGTTCGGGGCCGAGGCGCGGGGACCGGTGCGGCCCTTCGCGCAGGTGCTCCAAGTGGGCCCCGAACTTGTCGAGCGCCTCGAGCGCTCGTCGTTGCGCCGGCTCGACCAGGGGGCCCATGGAGGGCTCGGCTTCGAGCAGGCGCCCGACCTCCTTCACGAGGGTGACCGTGCCGCTGTTGCGGTCGAGGGCCGTTTCTAGGTGGAGGAGGGGCGGCGCGTCGAGCTGCCGGCGGGCTGCCTCCAGGCGGGCGGGGAAGCCTTCGAGGCGGGCAGCGATGGCTCTCAGACGGTCCGGCGGGGGCAGGACGTCGCGGCTTACGAGCGGGTAGATGGCCTCGCCCGGGTTGTAGTAGAGGGGGTCCCAGCGCTCGCGAGCCAACTCGGTGGCCAACCACTCGCGCCGTTCGAGTTCCCCGAGCAGGACGGCGCGGTCGATTTGGTCCTCTGGGCCGAGGTCGTCGGGGGGTAGCGTGGCGAGCTTTTCGCGCTGCGCCCGCAGGACGGCCGCCATTTGTGCCCTACCCTCCTCGGAGAGGTCGTCGAGTTGGTCGTCGAAGCGGTGGTCGCCGAGGCTGGTCGCCCACTCCGGGCTGTGGCGCAGTATGTCGTCGATAGCGTCCGCAGCCAGCCGGCGGAAGTCCAGGGCCGCGGCTCTGGTTTCTTTCCCTTGCACGCCCGGCTTGCCGGCGGGTGGCTCTTCAGTGCGCCCCATCGGGACGCCTGCTCCGTCGCTCATCGCTCCAGTCTGGCCGACCAGTCTGGCCGACCAGTCTGGCCGACCAGTCTGGCCGAAGGGCCACCTGGCCAGCCCGCGGCTAGCCTGGGGTTGTGGTTTACGGGCCAGAGCTTACGTCGGCGGGCCCTTCGCGCGGTCGTGCCCAAGGGGCCGCAAGTGCTGAGGAGCCCGTACTCGAGGTAAGCGATCTGCGGGCCGAGTTCCACCTGCGCCGGTCCAACGTACGTGCCGTGGACGGGGTGTCGCTCTCGGTCCGCGCCGGCGAGTGCCTCGGCCTCGTCGGCGAGTCCGGTTGTGGCAAGACCACCACGGGCCTCGCGGTGATGAAGCTCCTTCCCAACGTCGGCCACATAACCGGGGGGAGCATCCGCCTCGCAGGCCGGGAGCTTGTGCCGCTTTCCGAGAAGGAAATGCAAAAGGTCCGAGGCAACGACGTGGCGATGGTGTTCCAAGACCCCATGACGTCGCTCAACCCGACTTGGACGGTCGGGCGCCAGATAGCAGAGCCCGTGCGGATCCATAAAGGAGCCACCAGGTCCGAAGCGCTCGAGCGGGCCACCGAGGTCCTGGCCCTCGTCGGGATGCCCCGGCCCGAGGAGCGCCTCCACCAGTACCCGCACCAGCTATCCGGGGGCCTCCGCCAGCGCGTGATGATAGCGATGGCCCTTTCGTGCGAACCCAAGGTCCTGATCGCCGACGAGCCGACGACCGCCCTCGACGTGACGATCCAGGCCCAGATCCTCGACCTGATCGACGACCTGCGCCGACGCCTCGACATGGCGGTCCTCCTCATAACCCATGACATGGGCGTCATCGCCGAGCGCACCGACCGGGTCATGGTCATGTACGCCGGCAAAGTCGTCGAGGCTGCCAGCACGAGAGAGCTTTTCGGCTCGATGCGCCACCCCTATTCCGAAGCGCTGTTCGGTTCGATCCCGCGCCTCGACCAGGATAGGAGCCGGCGCCTCTACTCGATCCCCGGGCTCCCGCCGGACCTGTCGAGGACGTTCAACAGCTGCCGTTTCGCCCCGCGCTGCCGCTACATGACCAGGGAGTGCACCGAGCAAGAACCGCTGCTCTCGCCCGAAGCAGGTGGCGTTGCCGCCAGCGGCCCCGCCGACCCCCTGGACGAGCATGTGTTTGCCTGCTTCCACCCGGTGACGGGAGCGGGCGGGGACGGGAGCCCGCCGGCGCAAGACGGTGGCAGGGCCGAGGTGACCTTGCCGGCGGGGGACGCCACCCGGGCCGAGGTGGCCTTGCCTGGAGAGGACGCCGCCCGCGCTGTTGCCTCCACGCCCTACGAGATCCCTGGCGTCCTCGACGCGTCGGCGGGGCCGTTTTCGACCCGGCAGCCCGCTGCGGCCACCAAGCGTGGCGAGGCCGGCGACGGGGAGGGGCTTGGCGACAGGGGGAGTCCCGGCTCTCCATGGCTCGGCAGGCTGGCAGGCAGCGAGGTCATCCTCGAGGTAGACCAGCTCGACAAGAAGTACCCGGTCACTGCCGGCGCGGTGGTCCAGCGGTCCATCGGCACGGTGAAGGCGGTCTCGGGTGTCTCGTTCAAAGTCCGCCAGGGGGAGACCTTCGGCCTCGTGGGCGAGTCCGGCTGCGGCAAGACGACGACCGGGCGGCTTGTGGTGGCCCTGGAAAGGCCGACAAGTGGCGCGGTCCGCTTCGAGGGCGAGACGGTGTCCGCGCTCCGGGGGAGGCGGCTCCGGCTCCGCCGGCGAGAGCTGCAGCTCATGTTCCAGGACCCGTACTCCTCGCTCGACCCTCGCATGCGGGTGCGCTCGATCATTCGCGAGCCTCTCGTGATCCAGCACCAGGGGAGCCGCCACGACCAGGACGACCGGGTCTCGGAGGTGCTGGCGGAAGTCGGGCTGTCACCCAAGGCCGGCGACTTGTACCCCCATGAGTTCTCCGGGGGCCAGCGCCAGCGGATCGGCCTCGCCCGCGCCTTGGTCCTCCAGCCCAAGCTGATCGTGGCCGACGAACCGGTTTCTGCTCTCGACGTCTCGGTCCAGGCCCAGATCCTCAACCTCATGCGTTCGCTCCAGGAACGCCACGGTCTCACCTACATCCTCATCTCTCACGACCTGGCGGTGGTCAAGTACCTGGCCGACACCATGGGCGTCATGTACCTGGGCAAGCTGGTCGAGGTCGGGCCGTCGGAGGACGTCTACGAGCACCCCGCTCACCCCTACACCCGGGGCTTGATCGAGACGATCCCCGTGCCCGACCCGCTCGTTGCCAGCGGGCGGGGCAAGGCGGCGATGCAGGGTGAGCTGCCGTCAGCGATCTCCCCGCCGAGCGGCTGCCGGTTTAGGACCCGCTGCCCGTTCGCCCAGGAGGTGTGCGCCGCAGAGGAGCCTCCTATGCGCCGCTTCGGGCCCGGCCACCTGGCGGCCTGCCACTTCCCGCTCGAACAGCCCTTGGAGGAGGAGCCGGCCTCGCTCAGCGCGGCGCCAGCGTAGCGCCCCACCGCCGGCGCCACCGGGCCGAGCTGCCGGTACCGCTCAGCGCCGCTGGAGACGTACGTCGAGGCTGTCGCGGAGGGCGTCGCCGATGAAGTTGAAGGCGATCACCGTGAGCACGATGGCCACGCCAGCGGGGTAGATCTGCCACCAGTAACCGTCGAATATCACGTTGACGCCGTTGGAGAGCATCCCGCCCCAGGTGGGAGTGGTATCGGGGAGGCCGAGCCCGAGGTAGCTGAGGGCGGCCAGGGCAAGGATGGCGTCGGCGATGAGGAAGCTCGTGTTGACCATGATCGTGCCGATCGCGTTGGGGACGATGTGGCGGAGCACGATCCGCCGCTGGGTGCCCCCGGCGACCTTCACGGCCTGCACGTACTCCCTGGTGCGAAGCGTGAGCGCCTCGCCGCGCACGAGGCGCGCGGGGCCGAGCCAGGCGATGAAGCTGAGCACGCCGATCATGAGCGGGAGGTTGGGGGAGAAGATGGTCGAGAGGAGGATGAGGAGAAAGAGAGAGGGCAGCGAGTAGAGGGCGTCTACGACGCGCATCATCACCGCGTCCAAGATGCCGCCCGCCACGGCTGAAACGGCTCCATAGAGGGTGCCGAAGATGGCTGCGGCGACGCCGGCCGCCATGCCGATCTCGATCGAGCTCTGGCCCGCGACCATGAGGCGGCCGAGGACGTCGAAGCCCTCGCTGTCCGTCCCGAGCAGGTGCCGGCCGCTCGGGGCGTAGTTGGAGAAGACGGGGTTGACCGTCTTTTGGTTGGTCACGTAGATGTGCGGGCCGAGGAAACAAAACAGCACCAGCAGTAACAAGATCGCGATGCCGGCGACCGCCAGCTTGTTTTCGATAAAGGTGGCCAGCGTGAGGCGCAGCACGCTGCCCGAGGAGCGGCCCTCGCCTCCTTCGTAGCGCTCGGCTACCCCCTCCGGCTCGCCGCCGGGTACCGGCTCGCCAAACCCTGGTTGTACGCCGGTTATGCCGATGCTTGCCATGTCAGTACCGGATCCGCGGGTCGAGCACGGCGTAGAGGATATCTGCGAGCAGGTTGCCCACGATAACGCCAACCGCGGCCACGAGAGTGAGGCCGAGCAGCACCGAGAAGTCGTCGCTCTGGGCAGACTGCCAGAAGAGCAGCCCTACGCCGGGGTAGTTGAACACCTCTTCGGTGATAATCGCACCGGAGAGCACCGCGGGGACCGACAGCCCGATCAGTGTGGCCATCGGGATGAGCGAGTTGCGCAGGGCGTGGCGGAGCAGGATCGCCCTCCGGCTCACGCCCTTGGCCCGGGCGGTGCGGATGTAGTCCTGGGCCAGGCTGTCGATCATGGCCGAGCGCATGTAGCGGCTGTAGGCGGCGATGCTGATGAGCGCCAAGGTCATGACCGGAAGGACGAGGCCCCTCCAGTGGGCGAGGATGGCCGTCACCGAGTTGCCCTGGGGCGCGAACGGCGGCAGGAAGTGGAGCTGGATGGCGAATATCTCGACCAGAACTATGCCGAGCCAGAAGGTGGGGAAGGAGTAGAGCACGAAAGACGTGCCCGTTAACACGTAGTCTTCGAGCTTGTTGCGCCGCACGGCCTGCATGACCCCGAGAGGTATAGCGATCAGCACGGCGACGATGGTGGCCAGGCCGACGAGGAGGACGGTCTTCGGGAAGCGCTGGAGAAAGAGCAGGGCCACGCTCGCGTTTTGTATGTAAGAAAAGCCAAGGTTGCCGTGGACGAGGTGGTCCAGGTACAGGTAGTACTGGTACCAGACCGGCTTGTCGAGGCCCTGGAGCTTGTCGAAGGCCCTAATGGCCGCCGGCCTTGCCTTCACCCCGAGCTCGGCCCTGGCGGGGTTGCCGGGCAGCAGGTGGAACAAGAGGAACATCACGAGCGTGACGAGCAGTAGCACCAGCAGCGATTGCAGGACACGCCTGGCGATGTAACCGCTCACGACAACTATCCCTCCTGTGCCAAGGGGGAACGTGCTACTGGGCCCCCCAACACTTGGGCCGTTGGCACGGCTAGCCGGGCCCCGGAAATTGCCCGAGGCCCGGCCGCCGTGCTCATGGCGTCCCCGCTAGCTGTTAGCGGCCGTTGAAGGTCCAGAAGTTGGGCTCGATGTAGCCGAAGCCGCCGTCGAACTCGCTCGTGAGGCCATAGCCCGAGAGCCCCTTCTTGGTGGCGAAGATGTTGTCCGGCACTGGCTGCCAGATCCAGGGCACTTCCTTCACTACGCGGTCCTCGTACTTCTTGTACACCGACAGGTCGGTGGAGACCGTGCTCTGCTGGATCAGGTTGTCGAGGACGGGGTCGGAGAACTGTCCGGCGTTGAAGGCCCCGCCGGTGTTGAGCAGGCCCTCCCCGCTCGGGTAGGTGGACAGGCTGATGCCACCGTACTCGCCGAGTTGCCAGTTGCACTGCGGGGTGCCCTTGCCCTTGGGGAGGTTGCACTGCTGTACCTGGGTGATCACCGAGTTGAAGGTCTCGGCCTTGGGGTTGATCTGCACGCCGGCCAGTGCGGCATCGGACTGGAAGAGGTCGGTGTCCTCTTGAAGGATCGTCAAGCCGCTCGAGTAGAGCAAGTTGAGCGAGAGCTTCTGGCCTTTGGTCACGCCGGCGCCGCAGCCCTTGGGC
>JAJZYO010000082.1 GCA_021798075.1 Actinomycetes bacterium | reverse complement strand
TTTCTGGTGCCGGGCCCCGTGGGCACGGTTTCCCCGGCCGCGACAACGGCTTTGGGGGCAACGGCTTTGGGGGCAACGGCTTTGGGGGCAACGGCTTTGGGGGGCAGGGGTACGCCAACTCGGGCGCCACGGTCCCTGTCCGCTACGCACAGCTCACGATCTGGGACAGCGGGGCCGCACCTGTTTGCGTCGGTGAGTTCAGGCTTTTCGGGCCCGATCCCGCCGCCGCCCACATGATGCTCGGCGCTGACATGTCCTTCACCGCCCAGGAACTTGCCGCCGGCAACACCTTCAGCGATAACGGCGTGACGGCCAACCCGATTGATATTCTCGCCAACCACGGTGCCAACGTTGTGCGCCTTCGCCTTTGGGTCAACCCCCCTTCCGGCTACAGCAGCCTCCAGACGGACCTCGCACTGGCACGTACGGTGAAACGAGCGGGGCTGAAGCTCTACCTCGACATCATGTACTCGGACTTCTGGGCCGACCCGGGCAAGCAGTGCATCCCGGCGGGTTGGCCGGACACCTTCCCGGCCCTAACCCAAAAGGTCGAGTCCTACACGCAACAGGTGGTTTCTGCCTTCGCGGCCCAGGGAACGCCCGTCGACATAGTCTCGGTCGGCAACGAGGTGACGAACGGGATGCTCTGGTCCTACGACAAGGCGCCGGCGGGCGACTGGCCGAACTTCGGCTGCACCGGCACGCCCGGCCAGGGGGGCTACCTCGACTGGACTGGCAACACTTCCGCGACCGGCTGGGGCAACTTCACCCAACTCCTGAAGGCGGGCATCGCAGGCGCCCAAGCCGGCAACCCGCCTGGGCACAGGCTCCTGGTCGCCATTCATACTGACCTAGGTGGCGGTGAAACGCCCTATGGTGCCAACGACACAGAGAAGTCGCAGTACTTTTACCAGCAGCTCCAAAAGTACGGCGTGCCCTTCGACATCGTCGCGCTTTCCTACTACCCGCTCTACCAGGGCTCGCTTTCGGGGATGCGCGCGACCGTGGACAACCTCGCCACGACGGTCGGCAAACCGATCGTCCTCGCAGAAACCGAGTACGCCTGGACCCTTGCCAACGGCGACGCCCTCGGCAACGACACCTGGCAATCAAGCCAGCTGATAGACGGCTACCCGGCGAGCCCAGGCGGCCAGATCTCGTTCGTCAACGACGAGATGTCAATACTCGCGGCGGCGCCCAACGGCTTGGGTGCCGGCGTCTTGTGGTGGGAACCCGAGTGGATCCCAGGCGTCAACTGGGCGCCCAACGCAAGCCCTGCCGGGACCCCGGACGACAACATGACCCTCTTCGACTTCCAGGGCCGCGCGCTCCCGTCGGTGGCGATATTCCAAAACCCTGTCAGCACTTGCGCCAGCTACGACCCGTACCAAGTACCCTGTGTGACCCCCTGACCCCGACGGCAAGGACCGCACCGGCCGTCCTGTAGTGGCGGCCGGTGCGGCTCGTACCACCGGCGCGGTCGGTACCGCCGGGCTGGGCGCGCGCAAGAATCTCAGTGATCTGCGTCTGCGAATGCCACATGGTTCACCAACATGGCCGCTTTCGGACCAAATACGCATGGATGTGCCGTTTTCAGATTGACATGTGCCCGTTTTTTGTACAGCGCGCTCGCCAGAAGGCGACTGCCTGGCGCAAACGTCGTTATTGCCTGGCCAGCAATTGCGGCTAGCCCCAGAGGCTGATCGGGGAGTCCCCGGCCGCCCCAGCGGGAAACCCGCCCACGCCGGCGGCCGGCGCAGGCAGCCCGAGGTGCTCGTACGCTGCCGGCATCGCCACTCGCCCCCTCGGCGTCCGCATCAACATCCCGAGCTGCAACAAGAAGGGTTCGTAGACATCTTCAACGGTCTCGGGCGCTTCGCTGACGGCCACTGCGAGGGTGCTCAGCCCAACCGGGCCACCCCCGAAGCGCAAGCATGTCGCCTCCAAGATCGCCCGGTCGACCTTGTCGAGGCCGAGCTCATCGACCTGGAAGAGCTCAAGCCCGGCGATGGCCACCTGCCGGTCGATCGTGCCGTCGCCCCGGACCTCCGCGTAGTCGCGCACGCGCTTCAAAAGCCTGTTCGCGAGGCGCGGTGTGCCCCGCGAGCGCTTGGCTATCTCGACCCCGCCGCCATCGTCCAACCGCGCTCCGAGCAGCCCCGCAGAACGCCGGACGATCGTCTCGAGCTCGCCTGCCTCGTAGTAATCGAGGCGGGCGACGAAACCAAAGCGGTCGCGAAGAGGCCCCGTTATAAGCCCCGTCCGCGTCGTCGCCCCAACCAAGGTGAAACGTGGTAGGTCGAGGCGAAGCGACCTCGCAGCCGGCCCTTTGCCCAGGACGACGTCGAGCTGGAAGTCCTCCATGGCCGGGTAAAGGATCTCCTCTACAGGGCGGGCGAGGCGGTGGATCTCGTCCACGAAGAGCACGTCGCCTTCGGTCAAGTTGGTGAGAAGCGCGGCCAAGTCGCCCGCCCGCACAAGCGCTGGGCCCGAGGTCACGCGGAAGCCTGCTTGCATCTCGTTGGCCACGATGCCCGCCAGAGAAGTCTTGCCGAGTCCCGGCGGCCCAGCGAACAGCATGTGGTCGACCGGCTCGCCGCGCCTGCGCGCCGCCTCGAGCATTATGGACAGGTGCTCTTTCAGCTGAGCCTGGCCAACGAACTCTGATAGCCGTCGAGGCCGAAGCGTCGGCTCCTCGATCTCCTCGGCTGCGTCGGCGGACGGCGCCAAAAGGCGGGCCCCTCCGTCGCCCCCTGTGCTCACCGGCTACCGGCCAGCTCTCGGAGCGCGTGGCGCAAGAGGTCCTCCGCCAGCCCTTCGAGGGGCAGCCTCGCAAGTGCGGCCCTCACCTCGTCGGCACCGTAGCCGAGCGACGTTAGCGCGGCCCTCACCTCCTCACGGCGAACCGCTCGGTCGGCGGCGCTCGCCTCATGAGGCGCGCCGCCCCCGATCGCGCCGTCGCGTGCAGTGCCGCTTGCCACTACCGGCTCTCCCTCACCGGGGGCCCGTCCAGCTGCCCCAGCCTCACTCGTGCCCACCCACGGGGCGGCTTCGAAGCGAGGAGCAAGCTCGAGCACCAGCCGAGCTGCCGTCTTGTTGCCGATGCCGGGCGCGAGCGTCAGGGCGTCGGCCTCCCCGCCCAAGACAGCCCGTCGCAGTGAGGCCGGGGTGAGGACCGACAACACCGCGGCCGCCACCGCAGGGCCTACCCCGCGTGCCCCGAGAAGAAGCTCAAAACAGTCCCGCTCCTCTCGCGAGGGGAACCCGTAGAGGACGAGGGCGTCCTCGCGCACGTGGGTATGGACCCAAAGGAAGCTTGGCCCTCCCAGCTCTCCAGCGCGCCCCGCAACACCTGCCGGCACGAACACCCGGTAGCCGACCCCGCCCACCTCGACCAACAGCTCCGTTTGGTGATCAGAGCGCAGCACGCGCTCGAGCAGGGTGCCTCTGAGCGACCCGATCACTGGGCCGCACCCGCAGCTAGAGCTTTGGCGGCCGCCATGGCAAACGGGGCACTCGCCAGGTGGCAAAGCGCCAGTGCGAGCGCATCGGCCCGGTCCGGAGGCGAGGGGATCTCGGGAAGGTCGAGGAGCGCTTGGACCATCCGCTGGACCTGCGCCTTGCCGGCGCCACCCCAGCCCGTGACGGCCTGCTTCACCTCGTTGGGGCTGTACTGGACGACCGCCACGCCGAGCTCGCCCGCTGCCGCGAGCGCCAGCCCGCTCGCCTGGCCGACCGACATCGCCGTCTTGACATTGGCCTGGAAAAGAACGCGCTCGACCACGACGACGTCTGGCGAAAGCCGCTCCAGGAGCTGGCGCAGCTCCCTGTAAAGCTGCGCCAGGCGCCCCTCAAGGGCAGCCGCAGGCGGCGTGGTGAGCACGCCCGACACGACGGCCACTGGCTGCGCACCTTCCTGGCGCACAGCCCCGTACCCGCAACGCGACAGGCCCGGGTCGATACCGAGCACGAACATTAGTTCGTGACTTTAGCACTGCCCATTCCGAAAGTGGTGGATCCCCTTGCTAGACCGCCACAAGCTCCAGTACTGAATCGGGGATATCGAAGTTTGCGTACACATTTTGAACGTCATCGTGCTCGTCCAGCAGGTCGACCAGCCTCAGGACCTTTCGGGCGTCGTTTTCACTTTGGATCGGGACGGTCTGTGACGGCTGCATGATGAGCTCGGAGCTCGCGACCTTCCAGCCCCTCGACTCGATCGCCGAACGCACCACCGCCAGGGCCGAAGGCGGTGTCACGACCTCCCAGCCGTCACCGATGTCGCGGACGTCCTCTGCGCCAGCATCAGCCGCCACCAATGTGAGCTCGTCCTCGTCCACACCGGCGCCATTGGCGACGTTCACGATACCTTTTCGTTCGAACTGCCAGGCGACGGAACCAGGTTCCGCCATCGAGCCGCCGTTCTTGGTGAAAATGGCACGGATCTCGGCACTAGCACGGTTTCGGTTGTCGGTTAGGCACTCGACTATCACGGCAACTCCACACGGAGCGTAGCCCTCGTAGTTGATGGGCTCGTAGTGGACGCCTTCGAGCTCGCCCGTCCCACGCTTGATGGCCCGTTCGATCGTGTCGAGAGGCACTGACGCATCACGGGCTTTTTGGAACATGGTCCGAAGCGTCGGGTTCGCCTCGGGGTCGCCACCGCCTTCGCGCGCCGCCACTTCGACCTGGCGTATGAGCTTGGCGAAGAGCTTCCCCCGGGCCGCATCCAACGCCCCTTTCTTATGCTTTGTCGTCGCCCATTTAGAGTGGCCTGACATCTTCTGTCCTTTCGTTATCTAGTGTTTGCGTATCTGACCTTTCGTTACCCGGCAACAAACCGAGGAACAGTTCGTGGAGGCGTGTGTCACCGGCGAGCTCAGGGTGGAACGACGTGACGAGCACCGGCCCCTGCCTGCACACGACGGGCTTTTGCGTGCCTCCCGGCACCGCCACGCTCGCGAGCACTTGGACCCGAGGCCCCGTCCTTTCGACGAGCGGGGCACGGATAAAAACTGCGTGCAACGGCGCGCCCAGTCCCGCAACGCGCAGGTCCGTCTCAAAAGAGTCCCGCTGGCGCCCGAATGCGTTCCTGCGTACCGAGATGTCGATGGCGGCCAGGTGGTGCTGGTCGGGACGCCCACCGAGCACCTCGCTCGCGAGCATGATCATGCCGGCACAAGTGCCAAAGGTAGGCATACCGTCACGCAGGCGCGCCTGTAAAGGGTCTAGGAGACCGGATGACTCGAGCAAGAGCGAGATGGCCGTCGACTCGCCACCTGGGATGACCAAGGCCCTCACCCGAGCGAGCTCGGCCGGCATGCGAACGGGGAGAGCCTCCACCCCGAGGCTGGAAAAGAGCCTCAGGTGCTCGCGGAAATCACCCTGGAGCGCGAGTACCCCCACGGGTCCCGCCTGGCGGGTCGTGCCTGGCGCTACCACCTGGGGGCACCTTTCCCATCAAGGGGTCACCAGACTTGTTTGCCCGCCTGGGGGCCCCAGCCCCAGGCTCCTCCCCGAGGCGGGGGCCCCAGCCCCGCCCGTGGCCGTACCTCCTTGCCCGCCTGGGGGCCCCAGCCCCAGGCTCCTCCCCGAGGCGGGGGCCCCAGCCCCGCCCGTGGCCGTACCTCCTTGCCCGCCTGGGGGCCCCAGCCCCAGGCTCCTCCCCGAGGCGGGGGCCCCAGCCCCGCCCGTGGCCGTACCTCCTTGCCCGCCTGGGGGCCCCAGCCCCAGGCTCCTCCCCGAGGCGGGGGCCCCAGCCCCGCCCGTGGCCGTCACCATCCCCGCTCGGAGAGCCGGGTCGCCACCGAGGCCGACTCCTCGCCTCGCATCGCACCGCCGAGCCCGCGGCTCACTTTCGCGACCATCTCGTAGTCCGAATAGTGCGTGGTGGCCTCGACTATTGCCCGAGCGAAGCGGGGCGGGTCCGAGCTTTTGAATATCCCCGAGCCGACAAAAACCGACTGCGCCCCGATCTCCATGACAAGAGCGGCGTCTGCGGGCGTCGCCACCCCGCCGGCGCAGAAGAGCGGCACTGGCAGCTCGCCCCTCTCGGCTATCTCCCTTACGAGCTCGACGGGAGCACGCAGCTCCTTCGCCCACGAGTACAGCTCAGTGGGATCGCAGTTGCTTATCTTGCGTATGTCGCCCAGGATATTGCGGAGGTGATGAACCGCCTCTTTCACGTCACCCGTCCCCGCTTCCCCCTTGCTCCGGATCATCGCCGCACCTTCGGATATCCGCCGGAGCGCCTCACCGAGGTTGTTGGCGCCGCACACGAAGGGGACCCTAAAGGACCACTTGTCGATGTGGTGCTCGTCGTCCGCCGGCGTCAGGACTTCGCTCTCGTCGATGTAGTCAACCCCAAGGGCTTCCAAGACCTTGGCTTCTGAAAAGTGGCCGATACGCGCCTTGGCCATGACAGGGATACTGACCGCACCCATGATCGCCTCGATGAGGGCCGGATCGCTCATCCGCGCGACGCCGCCGTCACGGCGGATGTCGGCCGGCACACGCTCGAGGGCCATCACCGCCACCGCGCCGGCGTCCTCGGCGATCTTGGCCTGATCGGCCGTCACGACGTCCATGATCACGCCGCCTCGAAGCTGCGTGGCGAGGCCCCGCTTAACCATGCCCGTGCCTGTCACTCGCTCGCTCTGCCCGCCGCCCCCGTGGCCATCGCTATCAGTCATGCAACCATCGTACCTGGTGGCGGGTTTCGCACCGCTTGAGCGCGACGGCCGAAGGTCCGTCAGCTCGACTCGTCAAGGAAGCCTGTGAAGGATCCCCTCACAGCTCACGGAGAGCTTCGATGCGGTCCTTGACCGGGGTGAGCACCCGCGTACCTCCACCGGGCTCGGCGAACCACAGCTGGGCAGTAGCCCGGGACGCACCCTTCACCTCGCTCCCCTTGGCTTCCACTTTCTCAAGGGCGCTCACCAGTGCGGGGGGGTAGCGCGTGAAATTGGCGGCCGCGCGGTCCATGGCGGTGACAGGTTCAGGGGGAGACAGCAAGGTCGCGCCGATGCCGAGCGTTGCGACGGTGACCGTTGCCGGGAGCATGTCATAGCACCGGACCCTGGTGAGCAGCTGGGCCACCACGCCCTCCAGCTCGAGGCGGTCGAGCTCGTCGAGCAAGCCCTGGGTCACTACGATCGTCGCGCTCCGCCGGCGCCGGCCGCACACCGCTGCGTTGAGCGAAGCGTCCTGGCGCACCCGCACCTCCGGCTCCCGGACGCCGATGGTGGCGCAAAGACCTTCGACCAAGTTGAGCAGGCGGGCGTCATGCAAAGGATCCGCTCGGTTACCGTCCAAGGCCCGCCGCGCGAGCGGTTCGGCCGCCGCCCACATGAGGAGGGCCAAGACGGCCGTGCCCACTACGAGCCCTACGAAGCTGTAGGGCCAGCTGGAAGCCCACCAGGTGAGCAGTCCGATCGCGAGCCCGAGGGGCACCGAGGACACACCAACGAGCGTGAGCGCCCGTCGCCTATTGGCAGCGGTTCGCGCCCTGAGCGGGTCGGCAGCCATGGCGCGAGATGATACGTGCTCGCGGCGCACGATGGGCCGGTCGCTCGTGTGGTTCCACCCTTCACGGGACTAGACCGGGTCGTGTGCGGGCACCCGAACCGCAACCTCGCGAGGGCTCAAGGGGCGTCGGGTACGCACGCGTGGGCTGCTCAGGGTGGTCGTACACCCACTGGCGGGGCACCT
>JAJZYO010000081.1 GCA_021798075.1 Actinomycetes bacterium | reverse complement strand
CTCGACGAGATCGGGGTCTGCGCTGTCGGCCACCTCGGGCCAGGTCGTGCTGCCTCCGGGCCCGTTCGCCCGGTTGGGATGCGGAGGAAGGCCGCTCACAACCTGGGCGCCTCTCCGAGTGCAAGCGGGCGACCGTTGCCCGTCGTGGCACAAGCTCGGCTTTCCCCCGCCACCGCCTACTCTCCTCTTATATGGCACGGCTGCGCGTCGCCCTTTGCCAGATCGCCCCGGTCGTGGGCGACCTCGCGGGCAATGTCGAGCGCATCACGGGCGCTCTCTTTGAGGCGGAGACCGCTGGTGCCGACCTCGCCGTCTTTCCCGAACTGGCCGTGACCGGTTACCCGCCCGAGGACCTCCTGCTGAAACCCGGCTTCGTGTCGGACAACCTGGCGGCGCTCGGAAAGGTGGCCCAGGCCACGGAGAGGTGCACGGCGGTCGTCGGCTTCGTCGACGAAGGCCTCGACCTCTACAACGCCGCTGCGGTGTGCACCGCCGGTGAGGTGAAGGGCGTCTACCGGAAGTGCAACCTGCCCAATTACTCGGTTTTCGACGAGCAGAGGTACTTCGCGCCTGGCCAGGGGGCCAGAGAGCTGTACCTGGTCGGTGGCGTACGTGTGGGCGTGTCGGTGTGCGAGGATGCCTGGGACCCTACCGGGCCCCTGAGCGCGCAGGCCGCAGCGGGCGCGGAGCTGGTCGTGAACATCAACGCCTCCCCGTACTACAGGGAACGCCTGGCCGAGCGCCGCCGTATGCTCGCGACGAGGGCGGCCGACGCCTCGTGTGCTGTGGTCTATGTCAACACCGTCGGTGGCCAAGACGAGCTCGTCTTCGACGGCGCCTCCATGGTCTTTTCCGCTGACGGGGACCTCGGGGCCTCGTTGCCGCAGTTCGAGCCAGCGGTGGCCGTCTTCGACCTCGAGGTCCGGCCCACGTACCGGAAGCGGCTGCTCGACCCGAGAGGCCGCCACAAGTCGGCGCCGCTACCCGAAGTCGTGCTCAGCGCGGTTTCCCGGGCCGGGCAGGAGCCCCCGCTGCCGGCGCCCCGGGCCGCGCCGCTCGGGCCCGAGGAGGAGATCTACGCCGCCCTCGTCCTCGGTACCAGGGACTACGTGCACAAAAACGGGTTCACCGACGTCGTGGTGGGGCTTTCGGGGGGTATCGACTCCTCGCTGGTAGCGACAATCGCTGCC
This sequence comes from Actinomycetes bacterium, assembly GCA_021798075.1. Next base: position 6,530 of record JAJZYO010000081.1, on the reverse strand, counting down.
GATGCCCTCGGGCCTGACGCCGTGCACGGGGTCTCAATGCCGTCGCGCTTTACGAGCGACGCGTCCAACACCGACGCCGGCGAGCTCGCCGCCCGGCTCGGTATCGACTATCGCTCGGTCCCGATCGAGCCCGCTCACCTGGCCATGACGTCCATGCTCGCGACCTCTTTCGCGGGGAGCCAACCCGGGCTGGCAGAAGAAAACATCCAGAGCCGCCTCCGCGGGATTGTGCTCATGGCCCTGTCCAACAAGTTCGGCTGGCTCGTGCTCACGACGGGCAACAAGAGCGAGCTGGCAGTGGGTTACTCGACGCTGTACGGGGACACCGCGGGCGGTTTCGCCGTCATAAAGGACGTCCCGAAGACTCTGGTCTACCGGCTCTGCCGGTGGCGCAACACTAGGGGCGAGGTCATCCCGGAGGCCGTGCTGAAAAAGGCCCCCACCGCCGAGCTACGCCCTGGCCAGCTTGACACCGACAGCCTGCCGCCCTACGACGAGCTCGACCCCGTCCTCGGCGCCTACGTCGAGGGCGACCTGACAGCCGCCGAGCTCGTCGAAGCGGGCTTCGACGGAGCGCTGGTGGCGCGTGTGGTCAGGCTGGTCGACCAGGCGGAGTACAAGCGTCGCCAGAGCCCGCTCGGGGTGCGAGTGACACCCAAGGCCTTTGGCCGCGACCGCCGGATGCCCATCACCAATGCCTACCGCTAGCCCGGGGCCGCTTGCGATCGAGCAGGTGGCGCTCCGAACCGGTGCGTGGGCCTGGGCAGAGGCAAGGCTGTACGAGGCGCTGGGCGCCTGGGCTCGGACTGCCGCAAGCGCCCCGTGCAAGCTCTACTTCGACTCGTGCAGCCAGCATCACGCCTGGCGCGCAGAACTGTGGCGCGACCGCCTCCCGGGCCGGCTCGTACAGGCCTATCCCGGCCCAGGCCTGCCCCAGCCGCCGCCGGGGTTGGTGGGGCCGCCGTCAGAGGCTGCCGAGGCAGCGATGGCCGTGCTCTCGGACCTCCAGGGCGACGCCGGCCGCCTCGCCGCCCACTGCCGGGTCGTCCTGGCCCGTTCGGCGGCGGCCTATCAAGGGTGGCTCCAGGACTGCGGGCCTTCCGCAGACCGCCCCACCGCCCGAGCGCTGTCGATGGCCCTTTCGGACGTGGTGGCGGACTGGAGGGAGGGCTCGGCTCTACTGGTGGGCCTGGTCACCGACGGAGGCGAGGGTGCCGTGGCCGAGGCGGCCGCGTCGACCGCGCTCGTCGAGCGTGCCTTGCTGCTCCGAGACCAAACTGCTCGGCCTTTCCGGTAGCGCGAGGGCCCCCGGTCCCGCTACCTTGTTGGCATGGTCAAGAAGCTGTTCCTCATTGCCCTTATCGTTGGTGTAGGCGTATTCGCGGCCAGGAAGTTGAGGGCCGCGTAGCCCCACCCGTCCGGATTCACATCGTGGTCATGGCGGCCGTGGGGCGGCGCCTTACAGCCAGCGCCAAGAAGAGCGCCACAGCCGCCAGCACCACGGCCACGCTCGCCCCCGCCAGGCCGGCCCGGAGGGGCCGGTGCCCGCTCGGCGTCACCACGGCGAACTGAGAAAACGTGAGGATGGGCCAGTTCCGCATGCGTGCGATCCGCCGCAACGCCCTGTCGGGGTTGACGGCCACTGGGTGGCCGACTGCCTCGAGCATCGGCAGGTCTGTGGCCGAGTCGCTGTACGCCCAGCTCCCTGTCAAGTCCAAGTTGTCCCGCTCGGCCGCCTCCCGGATGGCGTCGGCCTTTTCGGGGCCAAACGCGTACCTGAGCAGCTGGCCCGTGTAGCGCCCGGCGCTCACTGCCGCGCTCGTGGCGATGGCCCCGTCGGCCCCCAGGTACCTGGACAGAGGCTCGACGATCTCGGCCGGTGACGCTGAGACGATGTAGACCTTGCGCCCGGCGAGCTGGTGCTCTGCGATCAGGTCGAGGGCTTCTTTGTACGTGATGGGGCCGACCACCTGGGCGAGCGTGCTGGCCACGATGCTGCGTACCCGTTCTTGTTCCCAGCCCTCGGTGAGACGCTGTACCCGTAGCCTGAGCCGCTCGATCGTCGCTTGGCGGGCCCCGAAGCGGGCGAAGAGGACCTGCCCCCAAAGCGCGTGCGCCACCAGGCGGCGGGAGAGCAAGCCTTCCCTGTAGAAGGGCCCGGAGAAGGCGGCAAGGGAAGGCTTGGCGATGACGGTCCTGTCCAAGTCGAAAAACGCAGCGGCCTTGGCGCCCACAAGCGGAGTCTGCCACGGTTGGGCCCGCGACCGGCCTATCTGGCGGGAGGTGCTGCTAGCGTGGCACGAGCAAGAGGTGGCCCCAGGGGGGTCGCGAGGAAGGTCTTCGGTCGCATGGAACTTGATCTCGAGGTAGATGACAGCCGCCAGCCCTACACGGTGCTCGCCGTCAAGGGGGAGGTGGACGTGTACACCGCCCCGCGTCTGCGCGAGAAGTTGGTGGAGCTCGTGAGCCAGGGCAAACGTCAGGTGGTGGTGGACCTGGAGGGTGTCGAGTTCCTCGACTCAACCGGCCTCGGGGTCCTGGTCGGAGGCTTGAAGCGACTGCGCAGCCACGACGGCGACCTTTCGCTCGTGTGCACCCAGCAGCGGATCCTGAAGGTATTCGAGATCACCGGCCTCACCCACGTCTTTTCGATCTTCGCTTCAGCCGACGAGGCTGCGTCGACGTCCAACTAACGCGAGGGCCCCATGCAGCGCAGCCTTGTGCTCGAACTGGACGTGCCCTCCAGCGCCGAGTACATCGCGATCGTGCGCCTCGTGGTGGCGTCCGTCGCGACCGCGCGGAGAGCGCTCGCCGACGAGCGGGTGGACGACCTCAAGCTGGCCGTCTCGGAGGCGTGCACCAACGCCATAGAGGCGAACCGCTTGGTCAGCCCGGGCGCCCCTGTCCACGTAGAGGTCTGGGAGTCGCCCGACCGCCTCGAGGTCTGTATCGAGGACTCCGGCCCCGGCTTCGACCCGGACCGGGTCACCTCACCACCACCGTTCACCGACCCCGGGCGGCTCAACTTCGAGAGGGGCCTCGGGATCCCTCTCATACGCACCCTCGTGGACAACGCCGCCTTCGTGCGTAAGCAGCAAGGCACCCTGGTGCGCATGACCGTCTTCGGGGGCCCGCTCGACGGGGACGACACCGGCACGATCTACATGGACGTCTCTAGGTTTTCCGGCTTGCCGCCCCTCACCCCCGAGAGCTGAGGGCGCCTAGGTACCGGGTGGGGCAAGCTGGTCCGCGGGACTTTCGCCCTCTGGGCCCTTGACTTTCGACCTGGCGAAACCTAACTTTCAACGGACCAAATATGGACACGATGCCCGGCGAGCTCACACGGCCTCAGCGGGAGGCCCTGAAGGAGATCTGGCGTCGCACACCCGAGGCTGGCGACTGGGCACGCACTGGTGACCTCGCGTCGGCCCTAGGTGTGTCGCCCGCCACTGCCACCGCGATGGTGAAGCGGATGGTAGCCCAGGGCCTGGTCACCCACGCCCCCTACCGGGGGGTGGCGCTCTCAGAGGCCGGCCGCAGGCTGGCTGCTGCTGTCGTACGCCGGCACCGCATCGTCGAACGGCTGTTGTCCGACCTGCTCGGCTACAGCTGGGCCGAGGCGGACAAACTGGCCCCTTGCTTCGAGCACGACCTGCCAGAAGAGGTAGAGGAACGTCTCTTCGACGCCCTCGGCCGGCCGGCCACCTGCCCTCACGGGTTCCCCATACCCGGCGAAGGCGCCGAGGGCGTCCCGCAGCTGGCCCAGCTCTACGACCTGGACCCGGGAGCGCGAGCCGTGGTAGCCCTGTCGAGCTCGGTCAGCCCGCCCATGGTGGCCTTCCTCGGCGAGATGGGGCTGGTGCCGGGCGCCGAGGTCGAGGTCATAGACAAGCAGCCCTTCGGTGGCCCGGTGGTCGTGCGGGTCGGGGGGGTCGAGCGGGCCCTGGGCGAGCGAGCCGGGCGCCAGGTCCGTGTCCGTATGCTGTCACCCGGCCCGCAACATCTTCTCGGTGCCGCCTTGGCGCCCGTGGGGGAGGACCAGTAAAAGGAGAAAGTCGTATGGCTCACTACGTCGCAGCCGCGTCGGGCGGCTACCAAGCCTTCAGTTTGAGGGGAGAGGACTGGGGGTGGCTCGCGTTCGCCGGGGTGTGCGCACTGGTAGCCATCGGAGCAGGGTTCGTGCTGAGGCGACAGGTGCTGGCTGCCGACCCGGGCAGCCCTTCTATGGTCGAGATTGCCAAGGCGATCGAGGAGGGGGCCGGTGCCTACCTGAAGCGCCAGTTCAGGACCATTGCCATCGTCGTCGTGCCCCTCGCCGTTTTGGTGTTCCTGACCGCCTCCAAGGTGACCAACCCCCTGACCGGCCACACGGTCCTGTCCTTCGGGCTTTCGGGGCTCTACCGGATGATCGCCTTCCTGGTCGGTGCCGTGCTGTCGGGCCTGGCCGGCCTGATAGGGATGACAACGGCGGTGCGGGCCAACGTACGCACGGCGGCGGCGGCGCGCGAGGGTTCGTTGCCCAAGGCGCTGCGGGTGGCCATCCGGGCCGGTGGCACCACGGGGGCGTTCGTGGTCGGCTTCGGGCTCCTCGGGGTCACCGTGATCGTGATGCTGGCCCAGAACAGCGTGACGGACATACTGGTGGGTTTCGGTTTCGGCTGCTCGCTCCTGTCACTGTTCATGCGTGTTGGCGGGGGCGTTTACACCAAGGCCGCCGACGTCGGGGCCGACTTGGTGGGCAAGGTGGAGGTGGGCATCCCCGAGGACGACCCGAGGAACGCCGCCACCATCGCCGACAACGTGGGCGACAACGTCGGGGACTGTGCCGGTATGGGTGCAGACCTCTTCGAGTCCTACGGGGTGGTCCTCGTGGCCTCCCTGATCCTCGGCACAGGCGCGTTCCACGCCATCGGCCGGCGGGAAGTGTTCGGGATCACGTTCCCTCTCATCGTGATGGCGATCGGGGCGCTGGCGTCGATCATCGGTGTCTACTCGGTGCGCGCCTCTTCGCGCGACCGCTCGGCTATGGCCCCCATCAACCGCGGCTTCATCCTGGCGTCGCTCATGACCTTGCTCGGGAGCTTCTTCGTCGCCCAGTTCTACGTGCACAACCTGAAGGTCTGGTGGGCCGTGGTCATCGGCGTGGCGCTCGGCCAGCTCGTCAGCCGGGTGGCCGAGTACTACACCTCGACCCAGACCTCCCCGGTGCGAGAGATCGCCGAGGCGGCGCGCACCGGCCCGGCCACCACCATCCTCTCGGGGATCAGCTCGGGCCTCGAGTCGTCTGTGGCGGCCATCCTCGCCATCATCATCGCCATCGCCTTCGCCGTCGGCCTCGGCAACGGCAACATCCAGTTCAGCCTCTACCTCGTGTCCTTGATCGGGATCGGCTTGCTCTCCACAACCGCGTCGGTCGTGGCGGAGGACACCTACGGCCCCGTGTCGGACAATGCCGCCGGCATCGCCGAGATGAGCGGTGAGTTCACAGGCGAACCCCAGAGGATCATGGAGCACCTGGACGCCGTAGGCAACACGACCAAGGCCGTCACCAAGGGCTTTGCCATCGGGTCGGCCGTGATCGCCGCCCTCGCGCTCTTCGCGGCGTTCGTCCAGACGATCGGTGAGCAACTGAACCTGCACGCCGTGGGCAACGCCCTCTACGAGGATGTGGCTACCGCCATCAACGTCGCCAACCCCAAGGTGTTCATCGGCTTGTTGATCGGCGGCTCGATCGCCTTCCTCTTCTCGTCCGAGGCCATACGGGCGGTGGGCCGCTCGGCTGGCGTCATCGTCCAGGAGGTGCGCCGCCAGTTCAGGGAGCACCCCGGCATCATGGACCGCACCGAACGCCCCGAGTACGGCCGGGTCATCGACATCTGCACCCGGGCGTCGCTGCGTGAGCTCGTCACGCCGGCGCTGCTCGCCGTGCTGGCGCCCGTCGTCGTGGGCTTCGGCATCAGCGACTTGGCTCTCGGGGGGTTCCTCGCGGCAGCGATACTCACCAGCCAGCTCATGGCGGCCTTCATGAACAACGCCGGCGGTGCCTGGGACAACGGCAAGAAGTACATAGAGGAGGGCCATATGGGTGGGAAGGGTTCGGAGGCACACAAGGCCGCGGTGATCGGCGATACGGTGGGGGACCCTTTCAAGGACACTGCCGGCCCGGCCTTCAACCCCCTCATCAAGTCCATGAACCTGGTCAGCCTGCTCGTGCTGCCGACCGTGCTCACCCTGCGCCACAACAACGCCGCCAGGTACACCATCGCCATCGTGGCCCTGCTCATAATCGCGGCCGGTGTGGCGTTCTCCAAGCGAAAGGTGGAAAGCGTGGCCGAGCCCGAGCCAACTTCGGCGGCCGCCCCCCAGTTCGCTGCCGCCACGGCTGGGGAAGGGGCGGGTGGCGCTCTCACTGCCCCGGACGGCTCCAGCCGGGGCGCCACCAGCACGACCGCCGGCGGCACCACTGCCGGCGAGGGGCCGGGCCAGTCCAAAGTCCCCGGCCAGTCCAAAGTCCCGGGCCAGAGGTAGCC
>JAJZYO010000080.1 GCA_021798075.1 Actinomycetes bacterium | reverse complement strand
CGCTGGCGGTGCCGGTGCGAGAGCGACCGATTGCCGCAAGGGCACGATCGCGGGGAATGCCGCCGAGGCCGCTGCTTGAGGAATTCGAGCAGGTCTACCTGCGCAACGTAGACGTCCTCGTGGGCTACTTCGCGCGCAGGTGCCGCGACCCGCAGGCGGTCGCAGACCTAACGTCTGAGACGTTTGTCCGGGCGGTGGACGGCTTTGCCAGGTTTGACCCGAGCCGGGGTTCTGACCGGGCGTGGCTGTTCGGCATCGCGGCTCATGTGTTCGTGCGGTACTGCGAGCAATCGGCCGGTGGCCGCGACGCTGTCGCCCGTCTGGGTGGCTATCGGCCCCTTCATGAAGACGAGGTCGAGGAGCTCGCCGAGCGCATCGACGCCGAGCGGGAGGCTGCCACCTTGATCTGGCGCGGCGGGCAGCTGCCCGCGGTCGAACGGGTGGCGATCGAGCTCGTTGACCTCGAGGGCCTCACCCCGAAGGAGGCAGCGGTGGCCCTTGGCGTCTCGCGTGCCGCATTTCGTAAACGGTTGTCCCGGGCAAGGTCCCGGATCAGAGAAATCTCGGCTAAAAAAGGAGCAGAAGGACAGTGACGAAGTTCACAGACAATCTATGGAATGACATCGTTCGAGACCACGGCCCAGCGCTTGCGCACATCGAACGGCGGGAGCCTGCTCGAGCCCGCCTTTTGCGGCGTCCTCGGTTCATCGCCGGCAGCACCCTCGGGCTGGCGGGCGCCGGCACGGCGCTCGTGCTCGCCCTTGGCGTCGCAAGCAGCCCGCCGGCTTTCGCCGTCACGACAAACAGCAATGGCTCAGTCACCATGCAGATCAGCCTGACCTCTTCGCTTCCCCAGGCCAACGCAAAGCTCCTGGCGATGGGGATCCATGAACAGGTCGCCATTTACATGGCGACCGGGCCGGCAGCCGCCAGTGGCGCAGTTGCGTGCACGCCGGCTGCGGGTGCCAGCGTTTCGGGACCGCCAATCGCGGTCCTGGTCGGTACGGACGGCACCGAGGTCATCAACGCTGGCCAGACGGCCGACAACACGGGCGAAGGCACCTGGCACCTGGCCCGTTGCACCTTCGCGCCTGAGGCCAGCACGGGCCCCCGCACCGGCGCCGGCACGGGCAATACCAGCAATACGGGCAATACCAGCAATACGGGCAATACGGGCGCCGGTTGACACAGTGACGGCCGTCGCCACCCGCCCAGCCCGGGCGTCGGCGATGGCGCGCTTGGCGGTCCGGCTCAGAGGTGAGGGCCGGACCGCTGCGTGGTGGCCGTGGTCGCTCGTCGCCGCGGCGGTTGGCTGGAACCTAGCGGACCTGCGGGCACTCACGCTCGGGGTCGCGTACCTGAACGACAGCTCTATGCACGAGCAGATGGTGCGCTTCGCTACGGCCCAGTTGCGCGCTGGGCACCTGCCGCTCACGAGTTGGTTCCCGTTCCTTGGTGAGGGGTCGCCGCAGTTCCTTCACTACCAGAGCCTTCCCGCGATCTTGACTGGGCTGGTCGGGCTGGCTACCGGCCCTGACGTGGCATTTCGATGGTCCCTGTACCTGTTGCTGTCGCTCTGGCCGATCAGCGTTTACCTGTCCGCCCGTGCCTTCGGGGCGAGCAGGCCGGCGGCGGCCGCCTCGGCTGCGATGGCGCCGTTCCTGGTGAGCGCCACGGGGGTCGGTTACGAGCAGCATGCCTACGTGTGGGCAGGCTTCGGCGTCTGGACGCAGCTATGGGCGATGTGGACATTGCCGCTCGCATGGGGCTTGAGCTGGCGCGCGATCCGCGAGGGGAGAGGCTACTTCGGAGCGGTCTTTTTTACGACGCTTACGGTCGCGCTTCACTTCGAGACCGGTTACCTCGCGCTATCGGTGCTGGCTTTCTGGCCGTTCGTCGCCGGCCGGCGCCTTGTAGGCGCGGTAGGCGCGTTGCGGCGAGGTGCGGTGCTTTTGGGCGGCTCGTTGCTTGCGGCTGCGTGGGTGATCGTCCCTCTCCTGGAGGAGCGGCCGTGGGCGGCAATCAACGAGCCGCTGCAGGGCACAGGTCTCGTCAATGGCTACGGCGCCCGCCAAGTCCTCTACTGGCTCGCCTCGGGGCAACTCCTCGACCACGGCCGGTTGCCTGTCGTGACAGTGTTCATGGCGGTCGGGTTGGGTTTGGCGTGGCTTGCATGGTCTTCGGATGCCAACGCGCGCGCCCTGCTGGTGGCGCTCGGGGTATGCCTGCTCTTGTCCTTCGGCCGCACGACGTTCGGGCCGCTCGTCGACGTTGTCCCCGGTAACGCCGACATCTTTTTCCGCCGGTTCATGATGGGTGTCCAGCTCGCCGCGCTACTGTTTGCCGGCCGCGGGGCAGCGTGGGTGGCGGGGGGTTGCGCACGGCTGCTCGAGGCGCGGGCTCCCCATTGGCGGCGTGGCTTGTCGGGCGCGGCCGCCCTCGTCGCGGCGGTCGCTGTGCTTGCGCCCGCCTGGCTTCAGCTCGGCGCCTACGACCACCATGACGGTGCCGCGATCGCGGCACAGCGTAGGGCCGATGCCGCCGAAGGCGCCGAGCTCGACCGCCTCCTCGCGGTGGTGAAGCGTGACGGCGCCGGGCGGACTTACGCGGGGATGCCCTCTAACTGGGGCCAGAGCTTCACTGTCGGCGCGGTACCCGTCTTCAAGTACCTCGAGAGCCAAGACATCGACGAGGTCGGTTACACGCTGCGGACGGCGTCGCTAATGACAGACCCGGAGTACTACTTCGACGAACGCGATCTATCTGACTACCGGCTGTTTGGGATCCGGTACCTCCTATTACCGGCGGGAAAAGAGCCGCCGGTGCCGGCCCGACTGGTTATGCGCTCCGGGCCCTATGTTTTGTGGACGATCGACGGTGATAGCTACGTCCAAGTCGGCCATATCGTCGGCGAGGTCGCCGCGAACCGGACGAACGTGGGTACGCGAAGCATCCAACTGCTTCACTCAGGGCTTGGCGCCGCGGGCGCCTACCTCAGTGTCAAGTGGGGGTCCGGCAGCCGCGGCTATGGCCGGCTGCCGCCGGTGCCGCGCCGCTCCTCCGCCGGCGCGCCAGGCGAGATCGGCGTGGTCCGCGCCGAGCGCGCCCACCTCGATTACGGCGAGGCATCGGCGACGTTGGAAATGCGCCGCCGCGGAGTGGCAGTGCTCAGCGTTTCTTATGACCCTGGGTGGACCGCAACCGTGAACGGCCGGCGCCGACCGACCCGGATGGTGGCACCAGCGCTCGTCGCGGTCGATGTCCCCGCGGGTACCGATCACGTAGTTTTCCGTTTTCACGGCTACAGCGACTATCCAGAACTGTTTGCGCTAAGCGGCCTCGCCTTGGCCGTGTTCGCGCTGGCGCCGGCCGGCCCCTGGCCCAAGCGGCGGCCGCGCTCCTTGCCGGCGCCCGAAGGAGCACCGGGGCCGGGCTGGTAGCTACGACGGCGGCTTCATGAGGTCGGACACGTTGGCGACCCAGCGGCCACCGGCCCGCCCGAGGCCAGCAGCGGTGAGGGAATGGCCAGGTACGGCGGTGCTGACATGCGTTTCCAGGGTGACGAGCAACGGTAGGTCCGTGTAGTTCCGGGCGTACTGCGAAAGGCGCGGGACATCTCGGTCCCGTAGTAGTTCGGTCCTTGCGCGGAACTTCGACTCGGGGGCACCCTAACCGTTGAGGCAGCGCCAGGGGACAAAGGGGCTGATGGCGGAGGTAGGGCTCGTGCGGGCTGCCCACTACAGTGCTGAGCTGGTCTAGTTGAAGGCCCTGGGTGGTAGCCTTGTTATGCAGATGGCTCTACTTATCTCCCCCGTCCGCAGGGTCCCTGACGACGTCCAGTCTCAAGCTCGTGCGCTTGGGGACCCCACGCGTTTTCGCATTTTCCGCTACATTTTTGAGGCGGCCCGCCCGGTTGGCGTGGCCGAGCTGACCAGCTACACCCAGCTCAACCACAATGCGGTCCGCCAGCACTTGGACGTGCTCACTTCTGCGGGGCTCGTCACCGAGAGCCAGGAGGAGCGCACCCGTCCAGGGCGGCCGCGGCTCCTTTACGAGTCGGCCCCCGACTCGGCGGGGCTGTGGGGTACGCCCGGCCCCTACGAGCAGCTGGCGACCTCGCTCGCCGAGGCCATGCGCACCGGCGCTTCCCCAGAGGATGCGGGCCGGCGTGCGGGCCTTGCCCGTGCACGGGAGATGGCACGAAGGGAGCCGCATGGCGATGGGATCGAGGCCATCGAGCACGAGATGGCCCGAGCGGGGTTCAAGCCGAGCCACCGCGATCGCGCCCGTGGTGTCGAGATCGTACTCGAGCGCTGCCCGTTCGAAAGCGCAGCCTCTGTTAACGCCAAGGCTGTCTGCCTTGTCCACTTCGGTCTGGCCAAGGGCCTTGCCGAGGGCATCGGGGGGGTGGAGGTGGAGAGCCTCGTACCAAAGAACCCACACAAGGCGGGCTGCAGGCTGTTGTTGAGGAAAGCCTGATGCCGTTCCCAGATCATCGCACCCGGGTATTCCAAGAGCCTTGAGAGATGGGCGCCGGGATTGAGGAAGGCCTGGCCTCGCTCCAGGTCTCTTGCGGCAACTGCCGCCGCCGCGTCCTGGAAAGCACATTAACTCGCGCGGGATCGATCAGGGACGGGAGCGAGGGCGTTTCTTAGTGCAGCTTTGGTCTTGGGACGCGTCGTCGGGGACTGAGTTTGACAAGGGGACTGCACCTAGCGCCGTTTCGGTCTCGGCGTTCCTTGCCGATGAATGCCTAGGGCTAAGATCGGCTTAGTGGGGAAACTCAAGCTTGACCTGCACGAGATCTACAACCGGAGCGATCTCATCGACCGCGCGCTTAAGGACATCATGGAAGAGGCCGTCCGCACAAAAGCAAGCGAGGTCGAGATCGTCCCGGGCAAGGGCTCAGGACAGTTGAAGAAGCGGGTGCTCCGGTTTCTCGACCAAAAAGACGTAAAGGCTCTTTACCATCGTGTAAAAAAAGACTCTGACAACTTCGGGCGTGTGTTCGTCTATTTCCGATGGAAGTGAGGGCCTGTTTAGGGCGTATGACGGCGCCGCTCCCCACGAACTTCGCCACATATCTGGTGAGCCTGAGTCCGCGGTGGGCTCGCTGGCCGGACGAGGCCGCTGGGTCCAGTACCGGGCCAACTCGCCCGTCCCCCGCTACTCAGGCAACTTTGACCGGGCAGGTGTTGGCTTGGTCGTCGCCGGCGGGGAAGTGCTCGCCTACCGCCACCTCGTAGGCCGGCGCGAAGAACCTGGGGAGGGTCACCAAGCCCCCCGCCTCGTCCATGTCGTCGAAGTCCGCCCAGAGCGGGCAGGGCGCACGGTACCGTCGGGCCCTGCGGGCCGGTGTTTCGGGGCGAAGGCCCGTGCTTAGATGGCTGTCTTGGACACGGAGGTAGCGCGATGAAACTCAGGTTCCCCCGCAAACGCAGTTCCCCTGCATTGTGCGCGGGTAGCGTTGGTTCATTGGCCTTTTTGGCGCCATTTGCATTGCTTGTCCCTTTGGTACGACAGGCCCCGGCGGGGGTAGCCCGGGTGGGCGCTTGGGCAGGGCCCCTGGACGCCTATGGCCCGGTCCTGGGCGCTGGCACCCTCGGGGCCGGGCGCGCGTGGGTCTGGGAAGCGGGCTCCGGCATCTACGTGACCGCCGACTCGGGCGCACGTTGGAAGAACGTGACCCCCTACGGCAGTGGCGACCCCGCCAACGTCCTGGGTGTCGAGTTCCTGAACGCGCTGCGGGCGTGGGCGGCGATAGCGGTGCCCGACGGCAAGCGGGTGGGGGTCAAAGTATGGCGTACGGAGGACGGCGGCATGGGCTGGAGGGCCGCGCGCCTACCCAGCTCGTTCCCCACGGGCTACGACAGAGCGTACCTGGACTTCCTCCCCGGCGGCAGCGGCTTCGTCCTCGTTCAGCTTTACCACCGGGCGGGTTCGCCCGGCAAAGGGGACCTCTTCTACACGGCGAACTGGGGCGCGACGTGGTCCGAGGTGGATGCCGCGGCGCCAGTCGACGCTGGCATCTGGTTCACCAGTGCCTCCAATGGCTTTGGTACGGACGCGAAGGCAGCCTCTGGCACACCGTGGACGGCGGCAAGCAGTGGGCCCGTTCGGCCTGAGAACCAGAAGTGCCCTACCGGAGCCGATGTAGAGCATCAGTCCCGGGGACGCGGCCCCCCGGTTTGGCGTTTGGGCCGAGTGGGGCTGCTGGCGGCCGATGCGGGCCCGGCAAATCCGTGGGGCCGTTGGATGGGTGCAAGCCCGGCCCAGACCTCAGGCAGTTCGAGCGCTAAGCGGTCGAGTTCTTCGATGTGGAGGGCGGAGAGCGCCTCTAGGCGTCCCGCTCCCGCGTCGGTCAAGTGCAACCGGACAATGCGATGGTCCTCGAGGTCTCTTACCCTGCGGACGAGGCCAGCCGCCTCGGCTCGGTCGACCAAGCCGACGACACTGTGGTGGCGGAGGAGGAGGTAGTCGGCGACCTCGCCGACGGTGGGTGCTGGGCGGTCGCCGTGACCTCGTATCGCGAGGAGCAACTGGTGCTGGGCCGGCGTGAGGCCAGCGGCACGGGCTTGGCGCTCGCTCCAGCGTTCGAAGTGGCGAAGCCCGGTGCGCAGTGCCAGCAATCGCGCGTAAGCCGCATTGGACAGGGCCATCTTGGCTACGACGTTATCTGGTTGCGATCTTCGTTCTAGCCTAGGCGGTCCGTGGCCGACCCCTAACACGCCGGGACGCTCAGCTTCAGCGCGTCCACGGCAGCGGCAGTTGCCTGCAGCCATTTCTGCCCCGCGCTTCGTACGCAGAGGAGGTATGGGGGGAGAGCTTCGTGGTCCAGCCTGCCCGAGAGGTTCGACGCCTTGGCAGGTGTTCCAGATGGCACAAGTACCCCCTATGGGTATATGTGGTACACTGTCCGTGTACCCGAGGTGGGTAAGTGGGTTCCATCCACACAGGAGGAGACAATGAGCCAGACGATCACCTACAGCGTCCCGGGAATGACTTGTGACCACTGCAAGCACGCGGTGAGCACGGAGCTTGGGGCCGTGGCCGGCGTGGCCGGGGTCGAAGTGGACCTTGGTACCAAGCTCGTGAAGGTCACCGGTGAAGGCCTCGACGACGCAGCCCTTCGCGCCGCCATCGAAGAGGCCGGCTACGAGGCAGCCTGATGCCTGTCTCTGCACCTGAGAAGGCGGGCCATGTCGACCTGGCGATATCGGGGATGACCTGCGCGTCTTGCGCAGCCCGTATCGAAAAGCGCTTGAACAAGCTGGACGGCGTGACGGCGACCGTCAACTTCGCAAGCGAACAGGCAGCGGTGTCGTTCGACCCGGGCATCATTTCCCTGGACGACCTCGTGGGGGCCGTGGAAGGGATCGGCTACGGGGCTGCCGTGCCCGAGGACGCACCTCCGCTGGAGGACCCGGCAAAGCCCTACCGGACAAGGCTGGCGCTAGCGGTCGCGGCCTCGGTCCCCGTGGCGCTCTGGGCCTGGGTGGCCGCGGCGCGCTTTGGCGGCTGGGAGTGGGCTTCGCTCGTGCTGGCGACCCCGGTCGTGGTGTACTCGGGCTGGCCGTTCCACCGGGCCGCCGCCATGAACGCCCGCCACGGCGTCGCCACCATGGACACGCTCATCTCGCTCGGGACGCTGGCCGCCTGGACGTGGTCGGTGGTGGTACTGGCTGCTGGTATGGACCAGGGTGTCTATTTCGACACGGCGACGCTGATAACGGCCTTGATACTGCTCGGGCGT
>JAJZYO010000079.1 GCA_021798075.1 Actinomycetes bacterium | reverse complement strand
TGCGCGACGACGGCAAGGGCTTCCGCCCGGCCTCCCAGCCCGACCTGTTGCACGCCGGGCACTTCGGCCTGGTCATCATGCGCGAGAGGGTGGAGCTGGCCTCGGGCAAGTTCGAGGTGAGGAGCGCTCCCCTGGCGGGGACCGAAGTGAGGATCTGGCTGCCAGCCGAAGCGCGCTCGCCTCTTCTCGGGGCCGAGCCCCGGCCAGGACCAGGACATGACCCAGATGACGAGGCAACTACCGACCTCGCTACGCCATGGGGCCTCGCGGCCGTGCCGGTGGCGGCAGTCAGCCGTTCCGAAGGCGCGCCTTGACGACGTCGCCTCCCCGTCTCGTTGTCGTGGACGACGACTCCGCCCTGGCAGAAGAGCTGGCGGGGCTCTTCACCGATGTCGGTTACGAGGTGGCCGGGGTGGCGAGCGGGGCCGAAGAGGGCATTGAGCTAGTGGGTTGCTCCCGGCCGGACGTCGTGGTCATGGACTTCCGCATGGAGGGCATGACCGGGACCGAAGCGGCCGAGGTCCTCCACCGAGAGCACCCAGAGGTGGGGGTGGTGCTCCTTTCGGCTTATGCAGACGAAAGCATCGTGCAGGCGGCTATGGCTGCCAAGGTCGCGGCGTACCTGGTGAAGGGCTGCCCAGCGGTCGAGTTGCTCGCTACCGTGGAGAACGTCGCCATGCAGCGGCGGGCCGCGAGCGGGCGCGGGACGGGGCTTTCGTGACCACAACCGTGCTCGTGGCCGACGACGCCGACGCGACGCGTCAGGGGCTCGCCGAGCTGCTCGCCGACACCTCGGAGTTCCTCTGCGTGGCCGCCGTCGGAGACGCCCGGGCCGCCGTCGTCAACGCCGCCCACTACCAACCAGACATCGCTGTCCTCGACGTGATGATGCCGGGCGGCGGGGGCCTCGCCGCCGCCCTCGGGATACGCGAGGTATCTCCTCGCACCAGGGTCCTCGCGTACTCTGCCGCGGCCGACCGCTCCTCGGTGGTGCAGATGCTCCGCAACGGGGCGCGTGGGTACCTGCTCAAGGGCTCGGCGGCCGACGAGCTGCTGGAAGGGCTGCGCCGGTGCGCGAGCGGGTCGAGCGCCCTCTCCGATGGCCTCGCCGAGCACCTGGTGGCCGAGATCGGCGACATCGGCCAGGCTGAAAGAGCTTTCAGCACGGCTGCCAACGCCCGCTACGAACGGCTCGCCCAGCTGCTCCGGCCCGGCCGGTCCAAGCCCGTGTACCAGCCCGTCTTCGACCTGCGTTCGGGCGAGGTCGCAGGCTACGAGGCCCTTACCCGCTTCGCGGACTACCCCGGGGAGAGCACCGAGGACTTGTTCCGCGAGGCCCACGACGCCGGGCTCGGGGCCGAGCTCGAACTGCACACCGCCCGCCAAGCGGTCGCTGGCTTCCGCCAGGAGCTGGTGCGCTCCCCCGCCACCTACCTTGCCGTCAACGCCTCGCCGGGGCTGCTCTACCGCCCAGCCCTCCTGGAGGCCCTGGCCTTGCTCCCGGCCGGCCGGGTCGTTGTCGAGATCACCGAACAGCACCAGTTCGACAATTACGACCAGCTACGCCAGGCCGTCAACCTCGTCCACGCACGCGGTATGCGTGTCGCCGTCGACGACATGGGCAGCGGCTTTGCCGGTCTGCAGAGGTTGGTCGACGTGAAGCCCGAGATCGTAAAACTGGACCGGGCCCTCACGGCGCGTATCGACACCGACCCAGCCCGGCGCGCGCTCGTGGCGGCCATGCGCCAGTTCGCTGACGACCTCGGGCTCTCGGTCATCGCCGAAGGGATCGAGCGTGAGGCACAGCTCGAGCTGCTCTTCGACCTCGGTGTCACCTTCGGGCAGGGGTTCCTCCTCGGCCGGCCCGGCGCGCTCCCCTCGGGCGCCCGCGCATATCCGGACGAAAGGGCTGGTGGTGCTGCCGTAACATCGAGACGGTGAAGCATCGCTCAGTCGGTTACGTCGAGGCCGTCCACGACGGCCTCGTCATTTTCGATGGCGCTACGGGGACCAACCTGCAAGAGCTCGCGCTCGGGCCCGAGGACTTCGGTGGGCCGGCGCTCGAGGGTTGCAACGAGGCGCTGTGCGTCTCGCGGCCCGAGGTAATAGCCGGGCTGCACCGGTCGTTTTTCGACGTCGGGTGCCAAGTTGTCGAGACGGACAGCTTTGGTTCGTTGCCCTGGGTGCTGGCCGAGTACGGGCTGGCGAGCCGGGCCCGCGAGCTCGCCCGCGCTGCAGCGGCGATCGCGCGCGACGTGGCCGATGGGTACCCCGGGGGGCGCTTCGTGGCCGGTTCGCTCGGCCCCGGGACCAAAGTCGTGTCGCTCGGCCAGATCACCTTCACCGAGATGCGCGACGGTTACCAGGAGGCGGCCGCCGGGCTCCTCGAGGGTGGTGTGGACCTGCTCTTGGTCGAGACCGTTCAAGACCTCCTCCAAGCCAAGGCGGCCGTCATCGGCTGCCGGCTGGCGATGGCCCTCGTCGGGCGGGAGGTCCCGCTCCAGGTACAGGTCACGGTCGAGACCACCGGCCGCATGTTGATGGGAAGCGAGACCGGCGCCGCTCTCACCGTGCTCGACGCGCTCCGCCCCGACGTGATCGGCCTCAACTGCGCCACCGGGCCAGAAGAGATGGGCGAGCACCTGCGCTACCTGTCCGCCCACTGCCGGGTGCCCATATCGGTCCAGCCCAACGCCGGCCTGCCCTCGGTTGTAGAGGGCAAGATGCACTACGAGCTCACGCCAGCTCAGCTTGCCGAGTACCACACCCGTTTTGTGCGTGAGCTCGGGGTGAGCGTGGTCGGGGGGTGCTGCGGGACGACGCCGGCGCACCTGCGGGCGGTGGTGGAGGCCCTTTCCGGGGTAGAGCCAGCCCGCCGCGAGCCCGCCTTCGAGCCCGGTTGCGCGTCGCTTTACAGCCATGTCGCCTACGACCAGGTTCCCTCGGTGCTCGCCGTCGGCGAACGGACCAACGCCAACGGCTCGAAGGCGTTCCGCGATGCCATGCTGGCCAAGGACTGGGACGCCTGCGTTTCTTTGGCCAAGGACGCGGTCCGCGCCGGGAGCCATGTGATCGACGTGTGCGTCGACTACACCGGCGCCGACGGCGTGGCCGACATGGCCGAAGTGGCGGGCCGGTTCGCCACCCAGTCCACGCTCCCGCTCATGCTCGACTCGACCGAGGCGCCAGTAATCGAGTGCGGGCTGC
Source organism: Actinomycetes bacterium (assembly GCA_021798075.1). The sequence continues at coordinate 4,648 of JAJZYO010000079.1, read as the reverse complement.
AGCGCGTGGGCGGCAAGCCCATAATCAACTCGGTCAACCTGGAGGAGGGGGATGGCCCGGGTACGAGGCTCGACAAGTTCCTCCGCCTGGCGCGCGAGTACGGAGCGGCCGTCGTATGCACCTGCATTGATACCGAGGGCCAGGCTCGGACAGCCGAGTGGAAGCTCCGGGCGGCGCGCGCCATCTACGACCTCGCCGTCGGCCGCTACGGGATGCTCCCCGAAGACCTCTTCTTCGACGCGCTCGTGCTGCCTGTTTCGACCGGGATGGAGGAAGGCCGCCGCGACGGCGTCGAGACGATCGAGGGGGTGAGGCTCATAAAGTCGGCCCTCCCGGGCGTGCGCACCCTGCTCGGGATTTCCAACGTCAGCTTCGGCCTCTCTCCTGCCGCCCGACAGGCGCTCAACTCGGTCTTCCTTCACGAATGCCAAAAGGCAGGCCTCGACGCCGCCATCGTCAACTCCGCCCGCATCGTGCCCCTCGCACGCCTCGCACCAGAAGTGGTGAAGGCCTGCACTGACTTGATATATGACCGCCGCTCGCCAGGCTACGACCCGCTGGCAGAACTGCTCCGGCTCTTCGAAGGGGTCTCCGCGCAGGCTCAGGTGAGCGAGGATAGGAGCTCGTGGCCACTGCAGCGGCGGCTCAGCCAGCGGGTGGTCGACGGCGCTCGAGAGGGCTTGGAGGCCGAGCTGGACGAGGCGCTCGCTTCTGGTACGCCGGCGCTCGACATCGTGAACGGGCCGCTCATGGACGGGATGAAGACCGTGGGGGACCTCTTCGGCTCGGGCCAGATGCAATTGCCTTTCGTCTTGCAGTCCGCCGAAGTCATGAAGGCTGCCGTCGCCTACCTGGAGCCGCACATGCCCCGCGCCGGCGGGCGTTCCAAGGGAAGGGTCGTGCTCGCGACGGTGAAGGGCGACGTCCACGACATAGGCAAGAACCTGGTCGACATAATCCTCACCAACAACGGCTACGAGGTGCACAACCTCGGCACCAAAGTCCCCATATCGGACATGGTGAAAAAAGCAGAGGAGGTCGGCGCGGACGCCATAGGCATGTCGGGCCTGCTCGTGAAGTCGACCCTCATAATGCGCGACAACCTCCTCGAGCTAAACGACCGCGGCCTCTCCCGCTACCCGGTCCTGCTCGGGGGCGCCGCCCTCACGCGGACCTACGTCGAGCGGGATCTTCGCTCGGAGTACAAGGGACGCCTGTTTTACGGCAAGGACGCCTTCGAGGGCCTGCGGACGATGGACAGGCTGGTCGAGCTCAACCTCGCCGGCGAAGACGACCCGGACTTCGGGCGGGCGCCCGGGGGCCGGGCTGGCGTGCCGCCCCGGCGCCGGCCGGCAGCCGCCCTTTCGGGTGAAGGCGGGCGACCCGCACGCGCTCCTTCGGTCGCCGCCGACAACCCTGTCTTCCGGCCACCCTTCCTCGGCTCAAGGGTGGAAAGGGGGCTGGCGCTTGACGAAGTCGCCAAGTACCTGAACGAGACGTCGCTGTTCCGCAACCAGTGGGGCTACCGGCCCGAGGAAAGTGAGGACGACGCCCAGTTCAAAGCCCGGGTGCGGGCGGTGCTGCGCGAGCAGCTTGCCGCCGCCCGGGAAGCCGACGTCCTGCGCCCAGCCGTCGCCTACGGCTATTTCGCCACCAACGCAGACGGCGACGACCTCGTCATCTGGGAAGACGAAAGCCAGTCCAAAGAGCTGACGCGCTTTACATTTCCCCGGCAGGCAGCCGACCCCTGGCTCTGCATAGCCGACTTTTTCCGTCCCGTCTCCTCGGGAGAGGTTGATTACGTCGCTTTCCACGTGGTGACCATGGGGCCGGCCGCTTCGGAAAGAGCCAGCCAGCTGTTCCGCTCCGACCGCTACCACGACTACTTGCACCTCCACGGCCTTTCGGTGGAAATGACGGAGGCGTTGGCCGAGTACTGGCACCGGCGTGTCCGAGAGGAATGGGGCTTCGCCGGCGAAGACGGCCCTTCTCTCACCGGTCTTTTCCGCCAGCAGTACCGTGGTGGGCGCTATTCCTGGGGCTACCCCGCTTGCCCCGACCTCGAGGACAACGCCCGTGCTGCCTGGTTGCTCGGTGCCGAGCGCATCGGGGTCGAGTGCTCGGAGGGGACCTCGTGGCAGTTCCACCCGGAGCAGACCACTGCGGCCATCATTTGCCACCACCCCCAGGCGAAGTACTTCATCGTCCGGCGGACGGCTGCGGTGGCGGAGCCGGCGCAGTAGCGGCGGGCGGGTCCTGGCGCCGGCGAGCCCGGCGCGGCGCCGGCGAGCCCCGCGCGGCGCAGTGCACCGAGAATTCGTCTGGGGCCGCTTTCTGGGTGCACTTGTGGCTACCAGGCGCAGCCGGCGTCCCCCAGTGACAGGAAAGCGCGCCGAGAATGAGTTCTTGCACCCAGTTGGGCGCTGCTCGTGCGCCAAGGCGTGGGGCCGGGCCGGCGTGGGGCCGGGCCGGCGTGGGGCCGGGCCGGCGTGGCGGTCGCGAAAGCGGGTGAGCTACGCCGCCGGCGAGCCCGAAGTCATCACCTGCAGCCGGGCGAAGCCCTCCGTCCACCAACCGCGGCCATCGGGGGTGATGACCTGGGACTCGTAGCCGGTGAGGCTGGCCAGCCACGCCGGCGCTTGGGCCCCCATCGCGAGCGCCGCCGTGGCATAGGCGTCGGTCGTAGTGAGATCTGGCCCGACGACGGTGACCGAAGCGAGCCCGCCCGCCGGCTGGCCCGAGAACGGGTCGATAACGTGCAGGCCCCGCTCGTACGTGCCCGAAGTGGCGACCGCGCCCCCGGGCACGGCGAGCACAGCGGAATATGCCTCCTTGTCGAGCGGGTGACGCACCGCCGCGGTCCAGGGCCCACCGCCAAGCGGGCTACCCCGGAACCGCAGGTCCCCGCCGGCATCCACCATGTGGTCGGAGAGGTTGCGGTCGACCAGGATGTCCGAAGCCCGGTCGATGGACCAGCCCTTCACCACGCCGCTCGGGTCGAAGGCGCCGCCCGCCCAGGCATCGAAAAAGCCCCCGGTTTCCCGCGCCAAACGGTGGCAAAGAGCGATGACGTGGCCGAGCGCCGGGCTGCACTCGCCGGCGGTCAGCTCGCCCCGGTCGAAGCGGCTGACCTCACTCGCCTCTTTGTAGGTGCTGAAGGTGTCGTCCACCCAGTGGAGCCAGTCGACCGCCTCGCTGACCGCAGCCTCGACGGCTAAGCGAGGCGCGGGCGTGTGCACGGCGAAGGTGACGACCGTACCCATCACGGCTTCCTGGTGAACGAGCGGTGCCGGCGTCATTTCCCCGCCTCCTGCAGCGCCGATCGCAGCGACTGGGAAAAGCCGTTATTGGCAGACGTGGCCTCCCGGACCGCGTCGGAGTTGAGGCCTTGCACTGCGACAGCCTCCTGCTCCAAGATCGGCACTGCGTAGGGGTTGATCATTTCCGAGCGCGCGTCCCCCGCATTGTTCCGGGGGCCGAGACGCCCCCAATTCTACCACCCTGCATAGCCACGGCTGCCCGGGCCGGTCACTGCGAGCGGCGGCACTGGACGGTCCTCCTTGGCGCCAGGGGGCCTTCCAATCAGGAAGGATATTGGGGTGACCGACCTACGTTCGCTACTGCACGAAAGCGCTGAGCACGTCGCCAAGTACCGGGCCAGTCTCACCACCTCGCCCGTCGGGCCCCAAGTGGGCCCTGGCTGGCTACGAGACGCGCTCGGCGGCCCTCTACCCGACAGGCCGTCGCCGCCGGAGCAGGTCATCAGACAACTCACCGGAGCCGCCGGGCCCGGCCTCGTCGCCAGTGCCGGCCCCCGCTACTTTGGCTTCGTTGTCGGCGGCAGCCTCGACGCCGCGCTCTGCGCCGACATCCTCACCAGCGGCTGGGACCAGGTCGCGTTCAACGCCATCACGTCTCCTGCGGCGGCCGCAGTGGAGGAGGTGGCGGGGAGTTGGCTGAAAGAGCTCCTCGGCATACCCGAGCGGGCTTCGTTCGGCCTCGTTACCGGCGGTCAGGCCGCCAACACGGTCGCCCTCGCGGCGGCCAGGCACCATGTGCTCGCCCAGTCCGGCTGGGACGTCGAGCGCGACGGGCTCGCGGGGGCGCCGGCGGTAAATGTCTTCGCCGGCGAGGCCCGGCACGCGACCATAGACCGAGCACTCCGGTTCCTCGGGCTCGGCACTGGCTCGCTGCACGCCCTGCCGACCCACGCGAACGGGCACAAGCCACCTCGTCGCCGGCCACGGCCTCGCTGACTCGTGGGCGTGCGACGGCCACAAGTGGCTGAACGTGCCTTATGACTGTGGCTACGTGTTCTGCGCTCACCCCGGAGACCACGCCGCAGCCATGGGGCTTTCGGCCGCGTACCTCGTGGGCCAGGGTGCCGGCGGGCCCCGCAACCCGTCGGATTTCGTTCCCGAGTCGTCGCGGCGGGCCCGTGGGTTCGCCACGTGGGCGGCCATCCGCCAACTGGGCCGCCAAGGCGTCGCCGAGCTCGTACAACGCTGTTGCGTACTGGCCCGCCGGTTCGCCGCCGGGCTCGACGGGCGCGAGGGTTGTCGCGTAGTGAACGACGTGGTGCTCAACCAGGTGCTGGTGGGCTTCGCCGACGACTCGACGACGGACAGGGTGATTGCCGCGGTACAAG
>JAJZYO010000078.1 GCA_021798075.1 Actinomycetes bacterium | reverse complement strand
CGACGAAAGAAAAGGTGCTCCGTGCCGCGAGCCGCCAGATGGCCCCAGGTGGCTATCTGCTCCTCGGGGGGGCGGAGACGGCTGTGGGCATTTGCCCCGAGCTGGTACCAGAGAAGATAGGGGATGCCACGTTTTACCGTTTGGAAGGACGGGAGCAATGAAGGCGCTGGTCGTCGACGACTCCAGGGCGATGCGGAGCATCCTTTCGCGTTTGCTACGCAAAGCCGGTGTCGACCATATTGCCGAAGCAGCCGATGGCTGCGAAGCCATCGCGTGCCTAGACGACGATGACCTGCCTGACATCGCGCTCGTGGACTGGAACATGCCGAACATGAACGGGCTCGAGCTAGTTGGCGCGCTGCGCGGGCGGCCAGAGTGGCGCCGGATAACGATCCTCATGGTGACGACCGAAAGTGAGCAGGGCCAGATAGTGAGGGCCCTCGCGGCCGGTGCCCATGAGTACCTAATCAAGCCCTTCGAGGAAGAATCGCTCTTCGACAAGCTTGCCATCCTCGGGTTCCATCAGCCTGTACAAGGAGACAGCACCAATGACTTTGCTCACAACTGAAGCCGTCGCCCAGGTGGCCCAGGAGATATGGACAGCGCTTTTGGCTGGCGACGAGGGCTCCCCCCTCTTGCCGGGGGACGTGGCGAGCAACGAAGTAGTGGCCCAGATCCACATTAGCGGGGAGTGGAACGGCACGGTGTGCCTGAATTGCTCCAACCTGGCGGCGCGACACGCTACGTCCGCCATGTTCGGCATGGAGGACGCCGAGCTGACCGACGCAGACATAAAGGACGCAGTGGGGGAGCTTGTCAACGTGATGGGTGGCAACATCAAGGGCCTCGTGGAGGGGCCTTCCGACCTGTCCTTGCCCAAGGTCAGCGAGGGCCCTGTCGCTCACCCTGCGGGCCGTCTCGAGCTCGCCCAGGAAGTCCGCTTTTCCTGGATGGCAGAGCCGGTCGTCGTGAGCATCTGGACGGCGCCCGCCTGAAGGGCGGCGGCTGCGCCAGGATGAGAGCGCCGGCGCAGCTCGGCGAATGGCCAGCATGAGAGCGCCGGCGCAGCTCGGCAAATGACAGCCAGAGCGTCGGTAGGCCGGTCGTGCTCGGCCTACCGACGCTGCCATCTCCCGCGCGCCTTGAACGCGTGCCAGACCGGGCGGTCTTTAGCGCGGCCCGGGCGGGCCGCACGCCCAGGAGGCTGTCAGAACTGGTAGCCGACCAGCAGGCCCTCGAGGTTGTTTGCCATCCGCGAGAGCTCGCCGGAAGCCTGGAGGGTGCTCGAGGCGGCCACCGTGGTCTGCTGGGCCGCGGTGGCCACCCCGGCGATATTGCGGGCTATTTCCCCGGAGCCCGAAGCGGCCTCGTTGACGGTGCGGCCGATCTCTGACGTCGTCGCAGTCTGCTCCTCAACGGCAGACGCTATGGCCGTCTGGGCCGCGCTGACTTTTGCCATTATCTCGTCGATCTGGGTAATCGCCTCGATAGCGGCCTGGGAGTCGCCCTGGATCGCTTCCACCGTCCGCGAGATTTCATCGGTCGCACTGGCCGTCTGCTTGGCTAGTTCTTTCACCTCGTTGGCGACGATGGCAAAACCTCGCCCCGCTTCGCCCGCCCTCGCTGCTTCTATCGTCGCGTTGAGCGCGAGCAGGTTGGTCTGCTGGGCAATAGAGGCAATCAGCTGCACGACTTCGCCGATCTTGTTGCTCGAATCGCTTAGTTGGCTGACCGTGTCGTTGGTGGCACGGGTCACGTCCACCCCGTCGCTGGCAACCCGGGATGCGTCCCCCGCAGAGCGAGCGATCTCGCCGATGGAAGCTGAGAATTCCTCCGCCGCAGCGGCTACGGACCCCACGTTTGCAGATACCTGCTCAGCTGCCGCGGACACCGCCGTGGCCTGCACGGAGGCCTCCTCGGAGCCACTGGCGAGTTGTGAGGATATGGAGCTGAGCTCATCGGAGGCGGAGGTTAGGGCGCGTGCCATTTCCCCTATCTGCCTCAGGAGTCCCTGGCGAGCTTCGAGCTGATGATTGAGGGATTTGGCCATGTCGCCGATCTCGTCTGTGGAGTCGATGTCCGCGCGAACACGGAGGTCGCCGCCGGCGGAGAGGTCTAGCACCCGCTTGGCCTCTTTCAAGGGCCTGGTGATCGACCGCATTATCGCCAAGGCGAGGCCGATCGCCACCGCCAGCGCGACGAGCCCGATGATGAGCGCTACCGTCCTGTTGGTGTTTGCCGACGACATGGCGCTGTCGTTCGCGTGGACCGTCTGGTTGTCCTGGTGCGTGAGGACCTGCATGGCAGGTGTGTAGATCGAGCCAACTGAGAGCTGGCCGATGAGGGACTCGGCCTTAGCGTACCTGCCAGCGGCGAATTGGGCGTTGGCCTCGTTCGAGGTCGCCTCGTAGGTGTTATAGGCGGCGAGCTCCGCCGCGCGCCGGGGGGCGTCGTAGGGCCCGGAGGCGTGAGCGGAGCGGTAGGCGGACAAGAAACTCTGGCTGTCGGCCTTGAAGGAGGCCAGGTCCCCCGCAGCGGGGGCGTGGGCCAGGTAGTCGCCGGCAACCGAGTTCTCGTCGAGGCCAATATGTAGGGCGTCGATCGCCAGGGCGAGGTCGGGAGCGCTGTTCACGATGCTCGCGTTGGTCGCCCTGTCGTTGGAGCGCGCCGAACTGTTGCTCGTCCAACCGAGGACAGCTATCACCACCAGCAGCGCTGTCACGAGGCCGAAACCTAGCGTGAGGCGGGTGGCGGTCTTCAGGTTCCTTAGCGCTAGATGAGGCACTCATCCGCTCCTTTGTACGGTCAGCCATGCCGGCGGCTGGGAGGATCTGGTTACAGGTAATTAAGGTTCGGGCGCCCGGCCGACCACCTTGAGGGCCGGGTGCCAGGAGGCTCAATGGGGACCATGTGTTCGGCTGGATCAGGGGTGTAATGGATTGCCGGGGCCGTGGCTGTAGGGTTGCGCCTGCCCGCGTTTGCCGAGCCAGTAGGCTTCAGCCGCATCGCCCAGGGAAGGAGCGAGCGTGCTTGTACTGACGAGACATGTCCACCAGAGCATCGTCATTGGCCACGACATAGTGGTTACCGTGTTGGAGGTGCGTGGCGACCAGGTCCGTCTCGGCATAACCGCGCCTAAGGAGGTGCAGGTCCACCGGGAGGAGGTTTTCGCGGCCCTGACTGCGGCAAACCGCCAGGCAGCGACCTCGGCTGGGGAGCTCGGGGTGCTTTCCCAGCTGGCGGGGGGAGCCAGCGAGCCGCAAGCCGATGGGCCCACGGACGAGGCCACGGGTACGTGAATACCCCGTCCCGGCGTTCCCGGCAGCACTGCAAGTGGTCTAGTTATGGCGATGCGTGATGAGATTTCCTTGGATAGCCTCACACAGGCCGTGGGCCCGATATCATGCCTCTTCGAGGCCACGGTGCACAGGGGCGCAGATAGGTTGAATGCGGCTGGCACTAAGAAGTGCCTGGTTATGTTGGTTGGCCGCGAAAGGACCGATCGGGGGGACGCCTCGCGTGCCCTTTAATGTGAGGACGACGGGTTAGGGTGCCAAACAATCACGCCGCGCAGCCTGAGGAGGACTTGGTCCGGCTCTACCTCAACGACATCGGTAAGCATTCGCTGCTGACCAAGGACGACGAGGCCCGTCTCGCTCAGGCGATTGAGGCCGGCCGTGCCGCTCGGGTCGAGCTCGGTTCTGGGAAGGCGCTCTCAACGCCGCGAAAGCGGGAGCTGCGCCGAGCGGTGCGAGAGGGCGAGGACGCTGCCGAGACATTCGTCAAGGCCAATTTGAGGTTGGTCGTGTCGATCGCAAAGAAGTACCAGGCCGCCGAGCTGCCCCTGCTTGACCTGGTGCAGGAGGGCAACCTCGGGCTGATGCACGCCGTCGAGAAGTTCGACTGGCGCAAGGGTTTCAAGTTCTCGACGTACGCCACCTGGTGGATCCGCCAGGCCATCACGCGAGGGATAGCCAACACCGGTCGTACAGTGCGCCTGCCCGTCCACGCGGGAGACCTCCTGACCCGGGTGACCAAAGCTCGCGGGCGCCTGGAGGGCCAGCTGGGCCGCCGGCCAACTGCAGCCGAGTTGGCGATGGACCTCGAGCTCGAAGAAGAGAAGGTCGTCGAGATCTTGCGGCACGCGGCCGAGCCCCTATCGCTCTCGGAGCCGCTACGCGAGGATGGCGACGCCGAGCTGGGTGATGTGGTCGAGGACCGTTCGGCCGTGTCACCTTTCGAGGCGGCCGCTGCCTCGCTGCTTTCCGGGGAGGTCGGCAAGATGCTGGTCGCCTTGGACGAGCGCGAGCGCGAGATACTGAGGCTACGTTTTGGCTTGGACCGCGGAGAGCCGCGCACCCTGGACGAAGTGGGTGAGCACTTCAACCTGACCCGGGAGCGCATTCGCCAGATAGAGGCACGTGCCATGTCCAAGTTGCGCCACCCCTCCACTGACCGGGGGGCGAGAGAGCTGCTCTCGACCTGAGCTGCGCGTGCCGTCTAGGTGAAGGGGCGGCTGAAGCGCACGGGTAGCTTTGCGAGCACGAAGCTGAAAAGCAGCTCGCGCTTTGTGGTGGTGAGCACTATCGCCGCTTTGCCCGAAACGTGGGGGGGTGCCATTGCCACCTGGCCGGCGGGGAACTCACCGGTAAACCCGAACGCGCACACCTTTGAGCCGGCCGGGGGAGGCTTGTAGTTCGAAGAGGGGTTATTGGGGAACCGCTTCTTTACAAGGTGCGCCATCAGTTCTGGGCTCACGAGCTTCACGCCGTGGAGCTTGTAGCTGCCCTTGGGCGCGTTGAGCGCCCCCACGGCCAGTGGAAGGTCCTGGTAGCAATTGGCGAGGCCGACGGGAGGGTGCGCCGAGCAGGCGCTCAGGTAGGTGCCGGCCAGGGCGGCCACGAAGACCAGGACCGCTAGCCGTTGCCAGCGAGGCCGTTGGCCGCCATCGACGTTTCGTCTGTTCACGCCGGGCGCCTCCCGTCGGCCTGGCTGTCCTGGAGCTCTCCGCCATCGGGCGCCTCGCTGGCCAAGAGGGGCAACTTGCCGTCGCCCGCAACGACTTCTCCGTTAGCGGTCTCGTGAGCGCTAAAAGTGGCTAACTGGGTGAGCGGAGAGCGTGCCTGGCGCTTCATCAGCCGGTTGAGCGCCAGGTAGCAAGCACCCCCGATCGGCAACGGGATCCAGAACGAGATCACTCGGTAGAGCAGGACGGCCGCGACCGTGGCGGCCTTGGCGCCGCCAAAGGCGACCAGAGCGACCATGAGGCTCCCTTCGACTACCCCGAGCCCTCCAGGGGTGATGGGAAGGTTGACGGCCAGCTGGCCGGCGCAATAAGCGAGCAACAAGCCCAGCCAGGGGACGCCCGTACCGACGGACAGGAAGGAGAACATGAGGCACGCACAGTCAAACAGCCAGCTTGCCGTCCCCCAAGACAGAACGGTAGCCCAGCCCGGCGAGCTCGGGGCGACAGACCGGATGCGCTGGATTGCCCTCGCTACGGGCCCAGTGAGCTCCCCTTGTGCCCTGTGCGTGCGCCTCTCGGCGAAGGCGGCCAGTCTCACTGCGAAGCGGTAGAGGCTCGTCCTCTGGTTCCAGGCGAGTGCCGCCACCAAGGCGAGGACGAGGACAACCAGGATCGCTTCGACGAGGTCGAACGCCGTGCCGAGCGAGGCGGCCAGTGCCAAGCCGACCCCTGCCAGGCCGGCCAGTGTCGCGAAAGACGACAGCGCGCTCGAGATGACTACCCAGCCCGAGAGGACGTCGTCAGCACCGAGCAGCTCGTACTGGCGGAAGTAATAGAGCCCCGCAAAGGCAGCCCCCACGGGGAGGGCCGACTGGACCGCATTGCCGGCGAACGTCAAGGGCGCGACCCGCCTGAGTTTTGCCGCCGTCCCACCGGCAAGGAGGAGCGCTCGCTGCATCGACGCCATCGAGAGGTAGCTCGCGAGCTCGACGATGCCAGCTAGGGCGAGCCAGTACCAGCGCACCTCGACAAGGAAGGCACTGGCCCCGGAAAGCTCGCTCGTCTTGCCGGTTATGAACCAGACTGCGAGGCCGAGGAGGACCAGGCCGATAATTGCTCGGAGAGGGCGCCAGTAACGGGCCACGAACCGCCTCGTTGCCCGGCCCATCTTCATCAAGGGATTCTCGCGCCTCTCGGCCTCAGATCCGGGGCGCCATCGCTGCCCCCCGGCCCCGGCTCGCGAGCCGCAGCTCTCCAGCGCTGCTGGGCTCTCTGGCGCCCGGGGCCTGGGGGGCGCGCCTGGCCTCACCGGCAAGCCCGGCTCGGTCGGGCGCCAACCCCCCGACACTTGCCCGCCGTGCCGGTGCCCGCCCTCCAAGTGCCTCCTCGTAGGCGCGCTCGAGGGCCCTTTCCGCCACCTGACGCTCCCAAGCTTCCCGCCGGAGCCTGTCGAGCGGCCTCGGCCCAACGCTCTTGAGGATCTCTTCGTCGGGCCAGCCCACGGCCATTTCCGAGACCGCCGTCTGCCATCGCCGCCCGCCAGGAGCCCCCGGTGGGGGCGCCGGCATACCAGGTCCGGCCATGGTGAGCCACGCCTCGGCTGCAACGTGAGCGCGCCCTGAGAGCGCGACTGGATCGCCAAGCAGGAGGAGCGCGCCGCGGTCATCCTGTTTGGCGGCATAGGGCACCGTGGTTGCGTAGCCGTAGCCGACGTCACGGGCGTGCTCGAGGCCCACGCTGGCCGTGATGGGGCCTGACGGTGTTCGCCACCGAACCTCAAGCGAGCCTGGGGCGGCCGTGAGCACCGTGCCGCGCGTCCCGGCCCCGACGCCAGACCGGGTGCCGCCGACGCGCCGGAGCGCCATGACCAGCTCGCCGGGCGCATAGAGACGCCCTCCGAAGGCCGTCTCACCCTGTACGCCTGGAAGTCTGAGCGCCGAGCGGGCTGCCAGGTTGAGGGCCTCGGCCTCGGGAGGGCCGAGCGCGACCATAAGAGCCTGCTCGCCCGAGAGATGGCGCTCCAGCCAGGAAGCGGCAGTCTGCGCCATGGCGTCCGCGCCCGTGAAGGCCCCATGGACTGCCAGGCCAGGCAGCGAGACCGTCGTGAACATTGGCACGAGCGCCGGCAGGCTGGAGGGCAGTACCAGCGTCAGGCTCGGCAGGGGGGATCGCTCGAGGAGCTCGTCGAGCGACGCGGCCATGCTTTCCCCGTGCCCAGGCGCTGTCCCGCCCGGGACGAGGACCAGTTTCGTGCCCGAGCTGGCGGCGTTGGTTGCAAGGCGGGCTAGTCCAGCCGGCCCGACCCGGTCGGCTGCGTCGACAACGAGCACGCGCCGGGCCGGACGACCCGGTCCGCCGACCTCGGGGGAACGTAGCGACGTGAGCACCCGCCAGCGCATCTCGGAGGTACTCGACGGGCTCGCCACGAGGACGGTCATGCCCGCAGCCTGCCAGACGGCGCGGGCAGCATCGAGGCAGGCTGCCTGAGCGAGCCACGGGGCCCGCGGGAGCACCTCGATCGCCCGGCCCGAACATGCGAGTTGGGCGGCGGCCTGTGCCGTCGCGCCACGAAAACCGAGCGCCTCGAGCTCCTGCAATGCTAGTTCCGGCCTCACCTCCCCGAAGTGGGCCAGGCGACCCTCGACCTCAGCTGAGGTCACTTGGCGGTCGAAGTGGCTCGCCAGCGAGGTTGTCCAGCGGCCGGGCGCGCGGGCGGCGGTCACGCCCTCTCGTTGCGCTCCCGGTGCAACCCCGCCGCACCAATCGAGCGCCCACTTGGCGGCCTGTCTCGCGTCGAGCCCGGCCGGGCACGCCTCGGCCAGGGCTACGAAGACGTCTGGCTCGGCGAAGGAGGACTGCCGTCGCGCCAGGGCTTCAGCGACCGCACCGGGATGG
>JAJZYO010000077.1 GCA_021798075.1 Actinomycetes bacterium | reverse complement strand
CAGGTGCTACAGCGCTCGGACGACGGCGGCAAGACCTGGACGGCGGTTGGCAACGACTTCAGCTATGAGGGGCAACCTGGCACCCACCTCTGGTACGACGGGACCCCGAGACCCTGGGCCTTCAAGCGCATTTGGCACCTCGAGCCGTCCCTCGACGACCCCGATCTGGTGTGGGCGGGGGCGGAGGACGCGGCGCTATTCCGCTCTGAAGACGGCGGGAAGAGCTGGGGAGAACGGCCGGCGCTCCGCTGCCACCCGAGCGGCCCAAGCTGGCAGCCCGGCGCCGGCGGGCTCTGCCTTCACACGATCGTGCTGCGGCCCGACGACCCCGACCGCATGCTCGTAGCGATATCTGCGGCCGGCGTCCTGAAAACAAGTGACGGTGGCGGCACGTGGACGCCGGCAAACCGCGGGCTGCACTCGGAGGGCGTTCTTCCCGACCCCGATGCCGAAGTAGGCCACTGCGTCCACAAGGTGGCGGCCCACGCTTCGCGCCCTGACGTTCTTTACATGCAGAAGCACTGGGACGTTATGCGGAGCGACGACTGGGGGGCCTCATGGTACGAGGTGAGCGGAGACCTCCCGAGCGACTTCGGCTTTGCGATCGACATCCATGCACACGAGCCGGAGACCGTTTACGTAGTGCCGATAAAGAGCGACAGCGAGCATTACCCCCCCGAGGGCAAGCTGAGGGTTTACCGCTCGCGAAGTGGCGGGGGCGATTGGGAGCCCTTGACCAACGGCCTCCCCCAGTCCCACTGCTACGTGGACATCCTGCGCGACGCAATGTCAGTCGATTCGCTGGACCCGTGCGGGATCTATTTCGGGACGACAGGGGGTCAGGTCTACGCTTCCAACGACGCCGGCGACACGTGGTCCGCCGCGGCGAGCAACTTGCCGGCGGTCCTTTCGGTCGAAGCCCAGACCCTCCCGTGAGCAGCGCGGGGACGGGGAGCGCGGGGCATCCCGACGTGGGCTCGAGGTCCTCGCCCCCGGTGCCGGTGAAGGGGGCAGGGAGCGCGGGGACGGGGAGCGCGGTCCGAGTCCGGCTACCGGCACAGCTGCGGGAGCTCGCAAAACTCCCAACAGAGGTTGCAGTCCAAATCGACGGCGCGATAACCCAACGCTCGGTGCTAGACGCTCTCGAACGAGAGCACCCCGTCCTCGGGGGTACCGTCCGGGACCGGGCCACCGGGAGGCGCCGACCATTCGTACGGTTCTTCGCCGGCGAGTCAGACCTCTCAAATGCCGCGCCCGACGAGATCCTGCCGGCGCCAGTCTGCGAGGGGAGAGAACCCTTCACCGTGGTGGGGGCCATCGCCGGCGGGTAGCCCTGGGCCGGCGGGTAGCCCTGGGCCGGCGGGTAGCCCTGGGCCGGCGGGTAGCCCTGGGCCGGCGGGTAGCCCTGGGCCGGCGGGTAGCCCTGGGCCGGCGGGTAGCCCTGGGCCGGCCGTCTCGGGCGCCGGAATCCTGTAGCACGTAAGTACGGCTCGCCGGCCTTATCGACTACAGGAAAATCGCATCGGTCCCTTATATCGGTGGACGGCAGGCCCACCTGTTTGGTTAGCGTTGGCCGCGATGCCAAGGAATGCTTCTTCTCCTCCGATCCCCCCTTCAACCCTGTCGGCCTACCTGCGCTTCGGGACGATCGCCGGCGACACCGTGGCCTTCGTTACAGAAGACGACCTATGGACGGTGCCCGCTAAAGGAGGGCAGGCTAGGCGGGTCACGGCGGACCTCCTCGGCATCACACGCCCGGTTCTTTCCCCCGACGGGGAGCTCATAGCATTCACGAGCGCTTCGCAGGGCCAACTCGAGGTCTATGTAGTGCCAGCCGGCGGAGGGATGGCCAGCAGGCTCACATGGCTCGGTGGTCCTCACGACATGACCAAAGTGCTCGGCTGGACGCCTGATGGGCGGATCGTCTTCGCCAGCGATGCCGGCCAGCCTTTCTCCGGCTTGACGATGCCGTATGTCATCGGTACCGACGGCGCCCAGCCACCCGAGCCGCTCCCATACGGGCCGGTGGGCAACCTCTCCTTTGGCCCGATCGGCCCGATCGGCCCGATCGGCGCGACCAGCACGACCAGCACGACCAGCACGACCGGCGAGACCAGTGAAACGGGCCCGCCCAGTGAGGCTGGCCCCACTGGCCCCACTGGCCCCACTGGCCTGACTGGCCCCACTGGCCCGACCGGCCCGACCGGCCCGACCGGCCCGACCGGCCCGGCTGGTGAGACCGCCCCGACTAGCCCGGACCGTCAAAGGCCTGGTGTTGTGGTCGGCCGCAACACTGCCGACCCGGCCAGATGGAAGAGGTACAGGGGCGGAACTGCCGGCGTTTTATGGATAGACCTCGAAGGCAACGGTAACTTCAACATCCTGCTCCGGCCAGAAGTAGTGGGAGGAAACCTCGCCTCGCCGATGTGGGTTGGGCAACGTATCTATTTCCTCTCAGACCACGAGGGCATCGGCAACCTTTACTCTTGCTCGCTCGCCGGCACCGACATCAAACGGCATACGGACTTCGACGAGTACTACGCGCGACTTGCCTCGAGCGACGGCCGGCGCATCATCTTCCAAGTCGCAGCAGAACTTTGGCTTTACGATCCCGCCTCCGGCAGCCCCGAGCGCCTGCAGGTCGAGATCGGGAGCCCGCGCACCCAACGCCAGCCTCGCTTCGTTCCCGCCGACCGGTACCTCGGCAACTACGCGCTCGACAAGACCGGCGAGCAGGTTGTCATCGACACGCGGGGCAAGATGTTCAGCTTCGCTTCCTTCGACGGACCGGCCATCCAGCACGGGCACACCCAAGGTGTCCGCTACCGGCTGGCGAGCTTCCTCGGTGAGACCGGCCGTGCGGCCGCCGGCGAGGACGGGGCCGCCGGCGAGGACGGGGCCGCCGGCGAAGACGGGGCCGCCGGCGGAGCCGGCAACCACACTGGCATGGTAGTGCTGAGTGACGCCAGCGGGACCGAGGCGCTTGAGATCCACCGGAGCGCCGTGATGGACCAGGGCCTGCCTCCGGTCCAAGGCGTCGATGTCCCCGCCCTCGGCCGCGCGCTCGAGCTCGTAGCGTCGCCCGATGGCGCCTGGTTGGCGGTCAGCGACCACAAGCACCAGCTTCTGCTGGTGCCGACATCCGGTGGCGAAAGCCGGGTTGCCGACGAGTCGGCCTTCGGGCCGATTAAGGACCTGGCGTGGTCGCCTGATAGCCAGTGGGTTGCCTACAGTTTCCAGGCGAGCGCCCAAACGTCTCACATAAAGCTGGCCCGCATTGGCGCCAGCGAGACCTTCCCCGTAACAGAAGCGAGGTTCCGCGATTTCTCACCATCCTTCGACCCGACTGGGACTTACCTTTATTTCCTCTCCACACGGACTTTCGACCCTGTTTATGACAGCTTGTTCTTTGACCTCGGGTTCCCGCTCGGAAGCAAGCCCTACTTGGTGACGCTGCAAGAGGATACGCCCTCACCGTTCCTCGTGCGCCCTCAACCCCGAAACCTGGCAGGTGAACGTGGGCCGATCGGCACCAGCAACGGTTCGGCGGCAACCAACCCCAAAACAGGCAGCGACCACGCCCAAAACGCGGGTGCCGACCGGGGCACCGGCACCGCGGAAGGCGCCGGCAATAAAGAGGCGGCGAAGCTAAACCCGACAACGACAGTAGGCATAGACCTCCACGGCATAACCAAAAGAGCCGTCGTGGTCCCCGTGGCCGAAGCACGCTACGAGTGCCTTGTCGCCCTAACGAACAAGGTCCTCCTTCTCTCCCGACCGCCCGAAGGTTCACTCGGGAGGAATTGGACCGCCGGTACCGCAGCGAACGCGACGCTCGAGTGTTACGACTTGGTGGAGGACCACAACGAGACGTGGCTCACCGGCATAGCGGATATCGAAGTGAGCGGGGACCGGACGCGCCTCGCCTACACGACAATCAACTCGAGCAACGACGGCCAAGAAGGCAGGCAGCTCCGCATTGTCAGCACCAGCGCGAAGCCAGACCCCGAGCTCGCAAAGGAAGCGCCAGGGCGGAGGAGCGGGCTCGTCGACCTGGGGCGAGTGCGCGTGCTGGTAGACCCAGGTGCGGAGTGGGCGCAGATGCTAAAGGAGGCATGGCGGCTCCAAGTCGATCACTTCTGGACCGAGGACCTTTCCGGTGTCGATTGGCCAAGGGTGCTGGAGCGCTACCTGCCGCTCGTGGACCTGGTCGCCACCAGAAGCGAGCTTTCCGACTTGATCTGGGAAATGCAAGGTGAGCTCGGCACTTCTCACTCTTATGAGATAGGCGGCGAGTACCGCGAGGCCCCTCCATGGGGCCAGGGCCACCTCGGTGCAGACTTCGCGAGGGACTCGGCCGGGCGATGGGTGGTCACCAGGCTCGTCCCGGGCTCCAGCTGGGAACCCAAGGAGGCCTCTCCCCTCCTCACGCCCGGCGCCCAGATCCAGCCGGGGGTTGCGCTCTTGGCAGTAAACGGACAGCGCGTCGAACCAAAGAGAGGTCTCGGCCCCCTACTTGCCAATCAAGCTGGGACCCCGGTCGAGCTCACCGTTGCCGACCCAACAGTGATGGCCGGCTCCACTTCGACCTCCGCGAGGGTCAAGGGGCGGGAGGCTCCCCGGCGGGTCGTCGTCCCCACTCTCGCCGACGAAAGACCCCTCCGCTACCGCGACTGGGTTGACACCAACAGGGAAAAAGTGCTTGACGCCACTGGAGGCCGGTCCGGCTACCTCCACATCCCCGATATGGGGCCGCGCGGCTGGTCAGAATTCCACCGCTCTTACCTTTCCGAGGTTGAACGCGACGCGCTCGTTGTCGACGTCCGCTTCAATGGCGGCGGTCACGTGTCCGGCCTCATCTTGGAAAAGCTTGCTCGCCGCCGTATCGGCTGGGACGTGCCCCGCCGAGGCGCTCCCGTGCCCTACCCACAAGAGGCTCCCGTCGGCCCGCTCGTGCTCGTCACCAACGAACTGGCGGGTTCCGACGGGGACATATTCACCCACGGGTGGAGGATGCTCGGGCTTGGACCGGTCGTAGGTACGAGGACCTGGGGCGGTGTGATCGGTATCGAGGCCAACAAGCGTTTGGTCGACGGGAGCCTCACAACGCAGCCCGAGTACGCCTTCTGGTTCGACGACGTCGGCTGGGGGGTGGAAAATGTGGGCGCCTTCCCAGAAGAAGAAGTCCTCTATCCCCCACAGGACTACGCGGCTGAGCGCGATCCACAGCTAGATCGCGCCATCGAGCTTGTCGCCGAAGCGCTAGCTCACCACCACCTCGTGCGGCCAGACATTGACGGGCGGCCCACCAAGACCCTCCCGGTCCTGCCGCCACGGAGCTAGCAAGGGGCCGCGGCACGGCCGGCTTTAGCGAAAAACGCTCCCCAGCCGGTCACCTCGTGAAGGCTGCACCCTTTGGCCGCCCTCTTAGAACTGTGACATAAGGCACAGCTCTGCCGATTACATAGCCGTCCCTATATAGGCTGTCGTATGAAACTATGCGAACAGGACCGGAGCAAACCGCAGGCGACGGCGAAAGGGAACTGGCATACGCCCTGTATTCCTTGGTAGCCACCGTGGCCAAGACCATCCCGAGGGACATGAGCCCGACTTCCGTGGCCGCCCTCGGCACCCTGGAGCGGCTGGGTCCCACTCGGCTCACCCGCCTCGCCGCGCTCGAGAGCGTCGCCCAACCGTCGATGACGGCGGTGGTGAGCCGCCTCGAGGCCGACGGTCTAGTCGAACGCCGAGCGGACGAGAGGGACGGGCGAGCGGTGCTCGTGACCCTCACAAACGACGGAGCACGCTACTTGCAGCGCCGGCGGGAGGCCGGCGCCAGCCGGCTTGCGTCTCTCATTGCCACGCTTCCGGAGGCTGACTTGAGGGCGCTCCTCGGAGCCCGTCCGGCACTAGCCCGCCTGGCCGCCGATGCACCAGGCAGCGGTGCCAGCCCACCCTCGCGAGCGCTCCCACTGCGGCGGAGGCAGGATCGACAGCTCGCGAGCGCGCAGGCACCATCGGCACTGCTGCGCTCCTAGCGACCTAGATAAGTGCAGGCATATGACAGCGGGAGGAAGTAGGCAAATGGAACAAGCGCATCCGAAAGCGACAAGGGGACGCACTAATGGAGGAGATCCGTATAGGGGAAAGTGGCTCACCCTTTCCAATACGACCCTCGGCGTATTGATGGCGATGATCAATTCCTCGATTATCCTGATCGCGCTGCCCGACATATTCCGTGGGGTGAAGCTCAACCCGCTCACTCCATCGAATACCCAACTGTTCCTCTGGTTACTTATGGGCTACATGGTGGTCACCGCGGTCCTCGTGGTGAGCTTCGGGCGCCTCGGCGACATGTTCGGCCGCGTGCGCATGTACAACCTCGGATTCGCGGTGTTCGCCTTCTTCTCCATCCTCTTGTCGGTCGACTGGATGACGGGCGTCGCCGGAACACTGTGGTTGATTATCATGCGGATCTTCCAGGGTGTCGGCGGCGCCCTCTTGTTCGCCAACTCGTCGGCCATACTGACTGACGCCTTTCCCCCGGACCAGCGCGGGCTCGCACTCGGGGTCAACCAGGTGGCCGCCATCGGTGGCAGCTTTATAGGGCTCATCCTCGGCGGCTTGCTGGGACCAGTCGACTGGCGACTGGTCTTCTTAGTTTCCGTGCCTATCGGAGTGGTGGGGACCTTTTGGGCCTACTTCAACCTCCACGAGAAAGGTGTCCGCACGCCCGCCAAGATTGACTGGTTGGGAAACGTAACCTTTGCCGCCGGCCTCGTCCTGCTCCTCGTCGGCATCACTTATGGGATCCTGCCCTACGGCCACAACACAATGGGCTGGACCAGCCCCAAGGTGTTGGCAATGATCCTCGGAGGCGTGGCCATCCTCGCCCTCTTTGGCTTCATCGAAACCAAGGTGAAAGACCCCATGTTCCGCCTGCCGCTCTTCCGCATCCGGGCGTTCACCGCAGGCAACCTGGCCACGCTCCTATCTGCGGTCGGCCGGGGTGGCCTCATGTTTATCCTTATCATCTGGCTCCAGGGGATCTGGCTCCCTCGCCATGGCTATAGCTTCGCGAACACGCCGCTCTGGGCCGGCATTTATATGCTGCCCTTGACCGCTGGGTTCTTGCTCGCTGGCCCGTTCTCGGGCTATCTCTCGGACAACTTCGGCGCTAGGCCCTTCGCCACCGGGGGTATGGCGGCAGCAGCGATCACCTTCGTGCTCCTCGAGTTATTGCCCGCCGACTTCAACTATGTTTGGTTCGCCCTCCTTCTCCTCGCCAACGGCCTGGCCATGGGCCTCTTCTCATCCCCGAACCGGGCCGGCATCATGAACAGCCTGCCCGCGAGGCAACGAGGTGCCGGAGCCGGGATGACTGCGACCTTCCAAAACTCAGCCATGGTGCTGTCGATCGGCATCTTCTTCACTTTGATCATTGCCGGCCTCTCGGGCCACCTCCCGACCACGATGTACCATGGGCTCGTCGCCCAAGGGGTACCCAAGGCCACCGCCTCGAGGGTCTCGCACCTGCCACCCACCAGCGCACTTTTCGCGGCGTTCCTGGGTTACAACCCGATAAGGACCCTCCTTGGCGGTGCCCTCGCCCACGTCGGCTCGGCCAAGGCTGCCTACCTGACCGGGCGCACTTTCTTCCCCGGGCTGATCTCGCCTCCCTTCATGACCGGCCTGCGGGTGGCGTTCGACTTCGCCGCTGCGGCCTGTGCAGTCGCCGGCGTGGCCTCCTGGTTCCGCGGCGGGAAGTACCACCACACGGACGAGCCCGAGCCCACCCTCACGATGGGCACCGGCAACGGGGGCCCCGTGCATGTTACAACGGCGACGGGGGCCGGGCCGGCGGGCGGCGCGGCCGGGCCGGCGGGCGCCGGTGCCAGAACCGGCGTCAATGGCGGCCAACAGCCAGCGGCGAACGACGCCCTGCACGGCCTCGGGCGCTGA
>JAJZYO010000076.1 GCA_021798075.1 Actinomycetes bacterium | reverse complement strand
TTGGTTGGTTGGTGGGCGAGGGGGGACTTGAACCCCCACGAGGTTGCCCTCACAGGAACCTGAATCCTGCGCGTCTGCCAAATTCCGCCACTCGCCCGAGTGGTCCGACCAGGCTACCTGAACCGCTGGGGCGTCCTCGGCCGGCTGGCGGCGTCTCTTCGGCCGGCTCGGCTGGCGCTCGGGCCGGGTGCAACGAAAGCGCACCAAGAAGGGGCTGGACCGCGGCTTCTGGGTGCAGACATGCCTTATTGGTGCACTAGAGCGCTTCTCGGTAGCGCGACGCGCACCGGGAAGACGGAGCTGCACCGAGAAGGTGCGGTGGGGAGCGGCGCTGGCGGGCAGCTTGGGGGCCCCTCGCCTACAGGCTGTACCTAGGCTGAGGCCCTGGCAGGGGTACTATGCGGCCACAATGGCCTTGGAGAAGTTCGAGCGGCGACTCGAGCGCTTTGTCGAGGGTGCCTTCGCGAGGATCTTCCGGAGCGGGCTCCAACCCGTCGAGATCGGGAGGCGCCTCACAAGGGAGATGGACCTGCGCCGAACGGTCGCCCCCAAGGGCGTTCTCACGCCCAACTCGTTCAAGGTGGTCCTTTCGAGCGCTGACCGGGCCAAGTTCCACCCCATAGAGGAAGAGCTGGCCAAGGAGCTGATCGAAGCGGCACGGGAGCATGCCACACAAGAGGGATATAGCTTCCTCGGGCCGGTCAGCGTGACCATCGAGACCGACGAGACGCTCCGCCACGGGACGCTCCTCGTGGCCGGTGAGCTGGTGCCTGAACAGGGCACATCCACCCTGGTGCTCCCCGACGGCCGACGGGTCGTCCTCGAGACCGAGACCCTGACCCTGGGCCGGCTCCCCGAATGCGAGCTTGCGCTCGCCGACACGGGCGTCAGCCGCCGTCACGCCGAGCTCCGCCGGGGCCCGGACGGCACCTGGGTGGTCGCCGACCTCGGCAGCACCAACGGCACCAAGGTGAACGGCATGCGCATCAGCGGCCAACGCGCCCTGGAGGATGGCGATCAGATCACCGTGGGCTCGACCAGCCTGCGCTTCGAGACGCGGGCGCCGGCGCACCCTGGGCGTGCCCTGGAGAGATAGGGCGGCCACCGTGCCCTGGACGCGGCGAGCTCCACGCCGCCGGCGGCTCGACCCGGTCGTACCCTGGAGGGAGGGTGGCGTCGCCAGGGGCCGGCCCCCCCTTCACGAGCGCTGAGACGTTAGGTCACAGAACATGCGAACGCTGCCTGTTATGGCGCTAGTGGCGGCGCCGGCCCTCCGGCTGCTCGAGTACGCCTTCCTGGCCCTGCTCTATCTGTTCCTCCTGAGAGTGGTGCGAGCGGTGTGGGTAGAGCTGAAAGAGCCGGTGGCGGCGCAACCAACCCCCGGCGAGCCCGGGCCGGCCTACTCCGACGGCAACGGCCAACCAGGCGGGGCAGCCAAGGCGGGCAGGGCTGCCCGGGCGAGCCCCACCAAGCTCGTCGTGGTCGGCCCACGCGCTGACGACGGGGCAGAAGGCACGGCGATGCTCGGTGACGAGCTCACCATCGGGCGGGCACCGGGGTGCGACCTCGTGCTCGGGGCAGACAACTTCGTGTCCGCTCACCATGCACGCGTGTTCCGCCGAGGCCAGGAGTACTGGGTCGAGGACCTCGGCTCGACGAATGGTACGTTGTTGAACGACCGGAGGATCTCTACCGCCGTGCCGCTCCGCAGGGGTGACCGTCTGCAGGTGGGCCGGACGCTCCTGGAACTACAGAAATGAGCAAGCTGCTCGTAGGCTCGGCCACCGATGTAGGCCTGGTCCGCTCGAACAACCAGGACCAGTTGTTGGTGGCGCCGGGCCTCTACGCCGTCGCCGACGGCATGGGGGGCCACGCCGCAGGAGAGGTGGCCTCCGCCACGGCCGTGAAGGCGCTCCGGGCGGCCTTCGAGGCGAGCGACCAGCGCTCCGCCGACGCCCTCCGGAACGCCGCTCGGGCCGCCAACCGGGCCGTGTGGGAGCAAGCCCAGTCCCACCGGGCCATGCACGGAATGGGTACCACGCTGGTTGCCCTGGCCGTCGTGGAGCGCCAAGACGGCACCAATGGCCTAGCCGTAGCGCACATCGGTGACTCACGGGTGTACCTGCTTCGCGAGGGGTCCTTCTTGCAGCTCACCGTGGATCACAGCCTGGTCCAGGAACTCGTAGACGACGGCCAGATCAGCCAGGCCCAGGCGGCAGTTCACCCTCAGCGCCATGTCCTCACGCGTGCGCTCGGCGTCGAGCCCTCCGCCGAGGTCGACCTGCTTGCAGTAGAGCCCCGTCACGGCGACCGCTATCTCCTATGCAGCGACGGGCTCCCACGGGAAGTCCCCGATGACGAGATCGCCACCGTTCTCCTCTCTTTCCCCGACCCAAGCGAAGCCGCCAAGCAGCTCGTGGGGCTCGCCAACTCGCGCGGCGGCAGTGACAACGTCACGGTCGTCGTCGTCGACGTCCGAGCCAACGGGCAGGACCCCGACACACTGATAACCTTGAGCCAGCCCATACCGGTGGGTACGAACGGCCAACCGGAAAGCTTCAGCTCTTCGGAGGTCCTCGACGCGAGCGCCCCTCTGGCTGCCGTAGCCCTGCCCTCGGGCGGGCCCGCCGGCGTCGTCCCCGACGAAGGACCGGTACCTGGCGAACTGCCCCCTCAACCGGCCAGCCAGCTGCCCGTAACCGCCAGACCCGTCACCCGCCCCTTCGCCCTTTTCACGTGGCGCGTCGGCGGGTTCGTCGCCGCGGTCTGCTTCGTCGTCGGCGGGGCGATCGGTGCTCTTGCCTGGTACGCGCGCTCTGCTTACTTCGTCGGGCTCTCGGGCCGCGAGATCACCATTTTCCAGGGTCGCCCGGGAGGAGTGCTGTGGTTCGAACCGACTGTGGCCGAGCGCACCCGGTACAACTCGTCGTCGGTACTGCCCTCCGTGCTCGTAAAGTTGCGAGCCGGCTACCTCGAGCCGTCGGTCCCGCGAGCAAGGCAGTTCATCTCCAACCAGGTAGCAGAGAAAATAGAAGCACAAGGCGAGACACCGGCTTCCGCCCGGGGCGCACCGCGCTCGGCCAAGCACGTCTCCACGTCAAAGAAAAGCCCCGTCAGTGGGGCCAAAACCCGTCAGCCGTCTGCCCATGGCACCACCGCGACGTCTCCCAGCACCACGGCGCCGGCGAAAAAGGCGTACCCGTCAGGCCAACCCAAAAAGCGCCTACCAACAAAGCTAGGTGCGGCAACAAAATGAGCGTGAGCGCTCCGGACGCACCCGTGGCACTCCGGCCCCCGGCCGCCTCCCCGACACGCAGCGCGCGGAGGCTGGCGCCCCGGCGTGCCGAGCTCGGCATGCTGGTGCTCGTCTATGTACTGGTAACCGGCCTGTACGTCGTAGCGGGGATCGGTGCCTCGGGCAAAGTCCCCAAGGACGCCCCGGTTTTCGCGTTGGCCACAGCGCTCCTGCTCGCGGCGGGACATATTGCGCTGCGCCGCCTCGCCCCCTACGCGTCGTCGGTGTTCTTGCCCTTGGCGGCCCTGCTCAACGGGATCGGCTACGTATTTATCAGCCATCTCGACAGCGCCGAAGGTTCCAACCAGGCTCTCTGGACGGTGGTCGGGCTGGCGTGCCTGATCGTGACCCTGGCGTTGTTCCCACGCGCCATCGACTTCGAGCGCTACCGCTACCTGATCGCGCTGGCCGGCATCGCACTTTTGCTTCTCCCTCTCGTGCCCCACATCGGGGAAAACATCAATGGGGCGCGGTTGTGGGTACGGGCCGGGCCGCTCAGCTTCCAACCAGAAGAGTTCGCCAAGATAGCCTTGGCCATTTTCTTCGCTTCGGTCCTCGCCGAGCGCGCCGACCTCCTCGCCGCTGGCACCCGCCGGATCGGCCGTTGGTTGGTGCTCGAACCACGCTACCTGGCCCCCCTCGCCGCGGCCTGGGGCATGTCCCTCCTCATCTTGCTGGCAGAAGACAACCTAGGCGCTTCGTTCTTGTTCTTCATGCTGCTCGTGTCGATGCTCTGGATAGCGACGGGCCGCCTCGCCTACTTGGGCCTAGGCGCCGGCCTTTTTGCCGGCGCGGCCGTCTTTGCCCTGGATGTCGTCCACCACGCCCAGACCCGGGTCCAAGCTTGGCTCCACCCCTGGGCACACTTTGCCACCTCCGGGTACCAGATAATCGAAGGATGGTTCGGGCTCGCGGGGGGCGGGATGTGGGGCCTCGGCCCGGGACAGGGCAACCCCCAGGTCATCCCCGAAGCGTCCACCGACTTCATGTTCGCTTCGATCGGGGAACAAATCGGCCTCGTCGGCCTCTCTGCCCTCCTCGCCATCTACCTATTGCTGATGGGCTCGGGCCTCAGGGCCGCGGTGCGCTCGGACCGCTCCTTCGGCAAGCTCCTCGCCACCGGGCTTTCGCTGCTGCTCGTTGTCCAGGTGTTCGTCGTCAGCGGCGGCATCACCCGTGTCATCCCGGTGACCGGCATAGTACTGCCGTTTGTGTCCTATGGCGGCTCCTCCCTGGTCTCCAGCTATGCCCTCCTTGCCATCCTGATAAGGATTTCAAACGACAACGCCAGCCTCCCGCAGCCCGGGAACGGCGATAAAGGCGTCTCACCGGCCTTCTCTGGCAAGGACAGCGGCCGTCTCACGGCGGCACCCGAAGAGGCGAGCACAACTGGGAGGCTCCCGTTATGAACTCCATAAACCGCCGCGTACGCTGGGCCGGCCTGGGTGCGTGCCTGCTCGTACTGGTCGTCTTCGCGCAGCTCAACTACATCCAGGTGTTCCACGCGAGCGCTCTCCAAGACAACCCCCTCAATACGCGCCACATTATCCAGCAGTACAGTAAGCCCCGTGGCGCCATCATCTCAGCCGACGGGGTCACGTTGGCCGAGTCCGTGCCAAGCAATGACCAGTACAAGTACCAGCGCGTGTACCCCAAAGGGGCGCTTTTCGGCCAGATAACCGGGTACTACTCCTTGACCTACGGCACTGACGGCCTCGAGCGCCAGTACAATTCCGTGCTCTCTGAGGCTACGACGAAGGTGAGCTTCCCAGGGAGCCTTCACCAGCTCAAGAAACTGCTCACGACAGAGCCGTCGCTCGATGACCTCCACATAACCGTGCTCTCGAGCCTGCAATCGCTGGCCCGCCAACAACTCGCCGGCCGCGACGGCGCGGTCGTCGCCATCGAGCCCAAGACCGGCGCAGTGCTCGCCATGTACTCCAACCCGAGCTACAACCCAAACCCCCTGGCGAGCCACAACCCCGCAGTGGAGCAAGCCGCGTGGCGCAAGCTGCAGGACAACCCCGGCCGGCCCCTCGTCGCCGCCGCGTACCGGCAGCGCTTCTTCCCGGGGTCCACCTTCAAGGTCGTGACCGCCTCAGCCGTTTACGACCACAAGCCCGCGCTTGCGAAAAAGGACTTCCCCGTCTCGACTGGCCTCGTGCTGCCCGACACGGCAGGCCAGGTGCTGCACAACTACGCCGGGGAGGCTTGCGGTGGGCAGATATTGGAGCTCTTCACGGTGTCCTGCGACTCGGGCTTCGGAGAGATCGGCCTGGAGTTGGGAGGCAAGAACCTCGCCGAAGAAGCCAAGGCCTTCGGCTGGGACCGCCCGGTGCCCCTCGACCTAC
This sequence comes from Actinomycetes bacterium, assembly GCA_021798075.1. The sequence continues at coordinate 2,332 of JAJZYO010000076.1, read as the reverse complement.
CCGGCGTCGCCGAGTCCTACTTCCCCCCTCCCTCCAGCTTCTACCGCAACGCAGGTGCTCTTGCCAAGTCGGCCATCGGCCAGGAAAGCGTACAGGCGGTGCCGCTCACGCTTGCCCTCGATGTCGCTGCCATAGCCGACAAAGGTGTAATCATGACCCCGCACTTGCTGTCCACAGTGACGGGCTCACAAGGCCAGGTCGTCGAAAAGTACAAGCCTAAGCCGTGGCTCCGGGCGACGTCGCCTGCTACGGCCGCCAAGCTCACCACTCTCATGCTCTCGGTCGTGAACAGCCCCAACGGCACCGGGGTGGCAGCACAGGTACCTGGGCTCGAGGTGGCCGGCAAGACCGGGACCGCCCAAACGGGGGGGCCCAACATCGAAACGTGGTTCGTTGCTTTCGCGCCGGCACAAGACCCGAAGATAGCGGTGTGCGTCCTAGTGGAAAACCAGCCTCCTGAAACCGAGTACCAAGGTGGGACGATCGCGGCGCCCATAGCCAAGGCCATGATCGAGTCCTACCTGCAAAGGACGGCCTCGTGACTCCTGCGCTTGCATCGAACGGTCCCGGGCGCGCGCGACCGGGGAAGGCGGCCCATCTAGGCTGTGGCGGAAATGTCGTCGCCTGAAGTCTTCAGCAACCGCTACGAGCTGGTGCGCCACATTGCCCGAGGTGGTATGGCCCAGGTCTACCTGGCGCAGGACCTGCTCCTCGACCGGCCGGTCGCGATCAAGGTCCTCTTCCCCGAGCTGTCCTCCGACCCCTCGTTCGTAGAGCGCTTCCGCCGAGAGGCGCAGGCCGCTGCCAACCTCTCTCACCCCAACATCATCTCGATCTACGACTGGGGCCAGGGAGAGCACACCTACTTCATAGTGATGGAGTACATCGACGGCCAGACGCTCTCGTCCCTCGTCCGCCGCGGCCCGCTCCCCCCGGCGCGAGCAGCGGCCATCGGGGCCGAAATCGCGGAGGCTCTCGATTTCGCCCACCGCCGTGGGGTCATCCACCGTGATGTGAAGCCCGGGAACGTGCTGATCGACCAGACCGGCCGGGTAAAGGTGGGGGACTTCGGGATCGCGCGCGCGGTGAGCAGCGCTAGCGAAGGCTTGACGCAAACCGGTGCCGTCATGGGCACTGCCACTTACTTCTCGCCCGAACAAGCGCAAGGCAAAGCTGTCGACGCGCGGAGCGACGTCTACTCGCTCGGGGTGGTGCTCTACGAGATGGTCACCGGGAGGCCGCCATTCTCGGGCGACAGCCCGGTCGCCATAGCGTACAAGCACGTAAGGGAGCACCCGCTCCCCCCTTCACAGGTCAACCCCTCGGTGCCGGCTGATTTCGAAGCAATAGTCATGGCGGCCATGGCCAAAGACCCCTACGAGCGTTACCAGAGCGCGGCCGACCTGCGTGACGACCTGGCCCGGTTCCAAAACGGGCAGCCGGTCGCCGCGGCGCAGGGGCTCCTCCCGGGGGAGACGAGGGCCGTGTCCGGCCCTCCCCCCTATTACCCCGGCCGCGAAAGCACCCACCGGGGGGGAGGGGACGACGAAATAGACCCCACTTATGTGGCCAGCTACGGCGGTATGGGGGGCGAAACGGTAAAGCGCTCCCGGAGCGCCTGGTGGGCCTCGTTGTTCGCCGTGTTGTTGGCGGTGCTCGGGGTCCTCGTGTTTTTCATTGGCCGCAACGCGGGCTGGTGGGGCGAGCCGTCCGCGAGCAGAGTACCCAACGTACATGGTTTGTCCGTTGCGCAGGCCAAGGCGAAGCTCGCCTCAGCCGGGTTCCACAACCCCGCGGTCCACCCCGAGACCAGCAAGCTCGTCCAAAAAGGCCTCGTGATCGGCACCTCGCCGGCGGCGGGCTCCGACGCCTCCGGGAAAGACACCATCACCCTCGACGTGAGCACCGGGCCCCCGCTTGTGGCTGTCCCCAACCTGACCAAGAAGAACTGCAGTTCTGCCGACACCTTGCTGACCTCCAAGGGATTACGCGACAAGCCCACCCAGCAAAACAACAACACGATCGCCCAGGGGCTCGTGATCTCCACGAACCCCCCCGCAGGGCAACAAGTGGCATGGGGCGACACGGTCGTCGTCTACTGTTCGGCCGGGCTGAAGACGACGATCGTGCCCAATCTCCAGGGCTTGACCCCGGCCCTGGCGGGTGCCAAGTTGAGCGCCGCCCACCTTAAGCCGGCCGCTAACAGCATAAGCAAGGCCTCGTCCACCGTCAGGAAGGGCCTCGTCATCTACACTTCGCCCCCGGCCGGTAACTCCGAGCAGTGGGGGACGACGGTCACCCTGTACGTGTCGAGCGGCCAACCGCAGAGCAC
>JAJZYO010000075.1 GCA_021798075.1 Actinomycetes bacterium | reverse complement strand
CTTTGCACCCAGTCGCGACCCCTTCGGAGCTGGCGCGCCCGCATGCCTAGGGGGTCTTCTAGGACCTGGCGCACCGTGCGGGTCGGGTTCAGGGCCGAGTAGGGGTCTTGGTGGACCATCTGGACCCGGCGCAGGAGTGCGGCCCGCTCGCGCTGCGGCAATCGGGCGAGGTCGGTCCCGCCGACCAGGAGCTGCCCGGAGTCGACTTGTTCCATGCCGCAGAGGATCCGCCCGAGGGTCGTTTTGCCGCACCCGGACTCGCCTATGAACGACACCGCGCCCCCGCTAGGCAGGACGAAGTCCACGCCTCGCAGGGCCGCCACCGGCTGGGTACCCAAGAGGCCGCCACGTCCCCCAAAGGTCTTCGTGATGCCCCTTGCCTCGATCATGTGGAGACCTTGGCGCTCGGCGCTGGCGCCCTTACGTGGCACGCCGCGACCTGGCCGTCGAGCAAAGCGCTATCTTCCTCCAAGGCGTCGTGGCGACGCGTCACCCTGACGGGCATGAGACCCGGCGTTTGCACCGAGCACTGGTCGATGGCAAACGCACAGCGTTCCCTGAAAACGCAGCCTTGACGAGGGATTGACAGGAGGTCGGGAGGGCGTCCCGGCAATGGCTGGGCCCGGTCGATGTCGCCGCTGATCCGGGGTATGGCGGCTATCAAGCCCTCGGTGTAGGGGTGGGCGGCCCTTTGGAGCACATGGCGCGTGGGGCCTTTCTCGACCACCCTCCCGCCGTACATCACTACCAGATAGTCGGCCAGGTCGGCCACGATTGCGATGTCGTGGGTGATGATGAGGGTCGCCAGGTGGCGTTCGCGCTGGACGTCGCGGATGATGTCCAGCACTGTCCTCTGGCTTATCATGTCGAGCGCCGTAGTGGGTTCGTCCAAAACAAGGACACTGGGGTTCAGTATCAGAGCGAAGACGATCCCTACCCGCTGGCGCATCCCACCCGATAGCTCGTGTTGGTAGGCCGAGAGCGTCCGCACCGGGTCGAGGCCCATACGCTCGCATAGTTCGCGAGCGTGGCGGAGCAGTGCGCCCTTGTCCTCCATGCCGTGGGCGCGGCCAAGGTCGAGGAGTTGTGCACCGATCCTCTTTAGCGGGTTGAGCGAGTTTTGGGAGGCCTGGAACACGTAGCCCAGTGCCGTCCCGCGAGCGAGGCGGAGCGCCTTGCCCTGGAGCCTGGTCATGTCGGTGACGCTCGGGAGCCTGATCGAGCCTGCCGCGATGTGGCCCGGTTTGGGCACCGCGTTCATCATGGCAAGGGCCAAGGTTGACTTGCCCGAGCCGGACTCGCCGACGAGCCCCGTTATCGTCCCGAGCGGTAGGTCGAGGTCAACGTCGTTCACTGCCGGCATCGGGCCGGCGGGGGTCTGGAAAACGACTTTTAGGCCCCGGATCTCTGCACCGGGGACCTCGCCTGGGACGGTCACGGACTGAGCCGTGGTGGCGGTCGGCGACGAAAGGCTGGCGCTGTTGGTCCTCACCCGCGCAACCTGGGGTTGAAAAACTCGTCGACCGCGTCGAGCACGAACACGATCCCAAGCGTCAATAGCAATATGGCAACGAGCGGTGAAAGGAGGTAGCTGATCGCTTGAGGGCTACCGATCGCTCCGGCCGAGAACACGGCCTGGTTGAGCATGGCGCCCCAGTTGTTGACGTTGCTGGTGGGGAGGATGCCCAAGAAAAATAGGCCTGTCTCGGCGTAAATAGCCCCGATCATCGAGACAAGCAGGTTCATCGCTACGTAGGGCGCGATGTTGGGGAGCATCTCCCTCACGATCACGTGGCGGGTCGATAGACCGAGGGAGCGGCTCGCCTCGATATACGGCCGCTCTCTCAGGGAAAAGGCCTGGCTCCGGACCGCCCGGGCGAGCCCGGGCCAGCTCGTGACGCCTAGGAGCACCCCGATCAGGACCGGCGAGGTGAAGCGCACCACAGCGGCCAGCACTACCAGGAGTGGGTACTGCGGTATCGTCAGCGCGAAGTCGGTTATGCGGGAGAGCGACCAATCGACGGCCCCCGCGAGGTAGCCGGCCAACAGGCCCACGAGTGCGCCGAGCACGACGGCGATGGCGCCGGCGACGGCGCCCGATACGAGGACGTAGCGAGCACCGGTCACCATGAGGGAAAGTACGTCCGTGCCCTCGAAGTCGGTCCCAAGGGGGTGGACCAGGCTCGGGGGGGCGTAGATGGAGTTGGCATTGGCTGCGAGGTGGCGGGGGTAGAGGAACGGGCCGACCACGGCGAGCACCACGAAGATCACGACAATGGCCGCGCCCACGACCCTGCGGGGCTCTCGCAAGAGCGCCCGCCGTGCTGCTTGCCAGTGCCCGGGTGGCCGGGGCCGGCGGGTGCCCGTCGCTCCCAAGCCGGGCTCTATCACCGTGACCGCCATCAGGCCGCCTTCCGCACCCTGGGGTCGATAAACGTGTACAAAAAATCGGCCAGTATGTTGGCGGCGATCACGGCCACCGTGATGAACAGGAAGTCGCCGCTCATGAGGGGGTAGTCGCGGGCATTGACGGCATTCACGAGCTGGTACCCGAGGCCTGGGTAGTCGAAGACCTCCTCGATAAAAATGGAACCCCCGAACATGAAGCCGACCGACAGGAGCAGGGTCGTGAAGAGGGGCAGGAAGGCATTCCGGGCTACGTAGCGGAGCTGGGTGAGCGGTCGCAGCCCTCGAAGTTCTGCTGCGAGGACGAAGTCGTCGCCCAAGACGGTGACCACGGAGGAGCGCATGGTGAGCAGCCAGCCCCCGTAAGAGGAAAGCGCGTACGCGAGCACGGGCAGGATGGCGCTGTAGACGAGCGAGAGGATGAACGGGCCGTTCCAGCCGGGCGTGTCCAAGATGTTATAGGGCGAGCCGAATGGGAAGATCGGCAGGAGCGTCGTAAAGAGGTAGGCAAGCATGACTGCCCAGACGAACTGGGGCACGCCGTGAAAAAGCGAGCCCGAGACGGAGAGGACCTTGCCGAGGCGGTTGGTCCGGCGCACGGCGGCAACCGCCCCGAGGGACACACCGAGCAGGAACGACACGATGAGGCCGGAGAGGACCGGAATGATCGTCCAGGGCGCAGCAGATAGCACAAGGTGCACCACCGGCTCACCCGAAGCCGTGATGGACTTGCCCAAATTGAACTGGAGGAGGTGCCACATGTACTGGCCGTACTGGTCGATGAGGGGCTTGCTGGAGACGAAGCCGTACATGCCGGCCACCTGCTGGGCGGCCAGAGACGGGCTCACCCCCCGAGCGATCAGGGTCTGGTACTCGGTCTGGATGGGGTTCCCTGGCATGGAGTGGACCAGGAAAAAAGTGAGGGTGGCGACGGCGAGCACCATCACCACCCCCGTTAGGACACGGGCGCCTAGCCGGCGGCCCAGCCGCGCCCAGCGGGCCTTCCCGGAACCTGTCGTGACTTTGACAGAGGGCGGGCTGTCAGGGCTCATTTCGCATGTACGTACCCGTTCCACATCCAAAGGCCGGGCGGGTTGTTGAGAAGCCCTGGGCTGCTCGGCCAGTCCGTGAAGTGCTTGTCGGTGACGAACTCCACGAGCACATAGTCCCAGATCGTGATCATCGGCAGTTCCTGGTTATAAGCGGCGGCCAGTTTCGCGACCACGGGCCTGGCCTGCGCAGTCGTCTTGTCCTCCAGGCCCTCGGTCAGCGTGTTCAGGGCGACCGTGCCGTAACCGTCGGTCTTGAAGGTGGCCGGGGTGTGGAGGAAGCTCCCCTTCGTGGTCAGTTCGTTGCCTTTCGACGTGACGTTGTTGCCCCAAACGCGGGCGTAGGCGTTGTACACAGCGGGCCCGAGGGCGTTGAGCCAAAACGCTGTCGCGTAGTCGCCGTTCGCGATGTTGGTCAGGTAGGTGGCGTAGTCGGGTGCCGTCGAAACCGACGTGGGGATGCCGAAAGCGCTGAGCTCGTGGGACATGTAAACGGCTGCTGCGTCCCAGTCCGAAAAGCCGCTCGGCGTGGCCAGGGTAATCTTCCAGGCCTTGCCGTTTGGCATGTGCCACTGGCCGGAACGTTCAGTGAAGCCAACGGCCTTCAGGAGAGACGTGGCCTTGGCCGGGTCGTAGTTGTAACGGTTGAACTTGGAGAGCTCCGAGCTTGGGAGCCACTGGGCGGAGACCGAGTCGATGAGCCCCGTTTGCCACTTGGCCGGAGCACCGCTCACCGGCTCGCCGACCTTGGTGATCGCTGGCCGGTTTAGCAGGTAAGCGAGCGCCTTGCGCACCGCGGCTATCCCATAGGGGTACCTGGCCTCATCGAAGGCGAGGGCGACGGCCACGAACGACGGTGCGACAAGTTCCTTGTTGCCGGCCCTCAGGACGTCGTGGAGAACGTTGCTCGGCATGGAAGTGTACGGTGCGAAGTCGAGCTGCCCGGCCTCCATGTAGTTCCAGATCTCCTCGTTGCCGGTGTAGTTGCGGAGCACGACCTCCTCTGGCGAGATCTTCGAGGCGTCGAAGAAGTACTTGTTTTTCACGAGCAAGGCCTCGCCCGCGTTGAGGCGAGCGATGTAGAAGGGCCCTGCAGATATGTCGGTCTTTGGCGCGTAGTCTTCGACCGTCGGAGCGAGCTTGGTGAGCGTCGCTTTGGCTTTTTGGGCTGCTCCCCCCTTGCCCTCGGACGCGGAGATCACCGACCAAATATCGGAGGGCAACAAGGCGCCGTACTCCGAATTGGGCACGATGATTGTCTCCAGCACCTGGGCCGCGAAGAGCGAGTTATGGGTCCCGGGCTCCTCGTTGAAGCGGATCTCCTTCGGCCCGAGCACCGTGACGCCGGCCAGGTTGGAAGCCTGGGTGCCCACGATGAAGGAGTTGGCGACCGAGGTCTTGACATCGCTCGAGGTGACAGGCTCGCCATCGGACCAGTCCGCCTTGGCCTGGAGGTAGACGTCCAGGCCGCCACGCACGGTCTTCCAGGTCGCAGCGAGGGCCGGGAACATGGCGTCGGGGTGGGCGCCGTTGTACTGGTTGTACCCGAGCTCCATCTGGTCGTAGCTGTCGAAGGAGTTGCCCTTGGTATTGTAGGGGTTCATGGGAGCCCCGAGGGTGATTGGGTGAGTCTCGTCGATGCTGGTGAAAATCGCGGAACTGGCGGACGCGCTCTCTGTGGGCGCGACCAAGCCCGATGCGCAGCACGCCAAAGCAGCGGCTGCGGCTATGGCTACCTTATTGCGTTTCATTAGCGACCCCTCTCTTCGCTGAAAAGATTCTACTTAGCCCGCGCACGCGATGTTAGCCACTTACGGCGGCCCGCACCTGTCGCGGCGGTTAGGGCGCGACTGCGACCATCGGCGGGACCAGGTTGGCCGCGTCCTCGCCCTCGACCCACCAGAGTGCGTCCAAGTCGTGGGCCGAGCTCACGGGGAGGGTCATGGCCAAAAGGGCCCCGGCGCGCAGGGCACTGGCTGGCTCCAGCATGCAACCCACGACCACCCCAAGGTGGCAGGCGTTGGCAACGGCTATGACGTCGCGCGCGGCCCGGAGGCCACCACACTTGGCCAGCTTGACGTTGACAAGGTCGGCTGCGCCCGCCTCGGCAACCGACACCACGTCTGCTGCCGAGTGGACTGCTTCGTCCGCCAGGACAGGCACGGAGCCGTGCCTGGCGACGGTTGCCATCCCGGCCATGTCGTGTGCGGGCACGGGTTGTTCTAGGAGCTCCGGGCGCACCCCGGCTTTCTCGAGCCCGTCGAGCACGGCGAGCGCTTCTTTGGGGGTCCATGCCTGGTTGGCGTCTAGGCGGAGCGTCACTGCGGGCCCTACGGCGCGGGCGACCGATGCGACGCGCTCGACCTCGAGGGCGGGGCCCCCGCCACCAAGCTTCAGCTTCAGGACGTCGAAGCCCTCGGCGGTCCGCGCCAAGGCTTCGGTAGCCATTGTCCCAGGCTTGTCGAGGCTTATGGTCATGTCGGAGCGGACCGGTCGCAGGCTGGTCCCGAGGTAGGTCGCAATACCTGCGAGCGACGGGGCGCCCACGCCGTTTTGGCTGACGGCTCGCGCCACGAGGTTGCCGAGCGCCTCGTGAACGGCAAGGTCAAGCGCACATTTGGCCGTGGTGTTGCCTGGGAGCGCACGTCGGAGGCGCCGCAACAGATCCTCATGGTCGGCGAGGGGTACGCCTTTCACGGCGTCGGCCAGTGGGCCGGTTAGGGCTGCCACGACCGAACCGATGGTCTCCCCGGTGACCGGGGCGACCGGGCTCACTTCCGCCGCCGTCCGAGAGCCGTCCGACCAGGCGACCTCGACGCGGACCACGTCGAGGTCGAGCACCTCGCGCAACGCCGTCCTAAAGGGCGCTCGAAGCGGCCGGCGTCCGTGGCTGCAGTAGATCCCCGTGAGCGTGAGGCCGGAGCTCATGGCGAGATCATGGCGAGGCCCCTTTCGCGCAACGGCCCGGTCTCGGGGGGCAGGTGAGGTCCAGGCGGGCTGGCCGGCAAGCATCGCTCCACGGGGGCACGGATGTGGCTAGGTTACCGTCATGGGTGTGGGGTCGGAACCTTTCCACTCCTTGGAGGCGGTGCTGGCCCGGCTGGACTCGAACTGCACAGGGCGCCTTGGGGCCGCCGCCCGGCTGGTCACGCCAAGAAGGGGCAGGTGTCAGGCGGAGGAGGTGCATTGGCACGACGAGGACCCGTTCCGCACGGCCAGCACGGTGAAGGTCGCGATCTTCGCTGCGGTGCTTGCCCAGGTCGCCTTGGGGCGCCTGGACCTCGGTCGCCGGGTGCCGCTGTCGGCAGCCGACCAGGCCGGGGGTTCCGGGGTCCTCTCCGTGATGCAGCCTGGCCTCGATCCAACCGTGGGCGACCTCTGCACGCTCATGGTCGTCATCTCCGACAACACTGCCACCAACATGTTGATCGACCTTTTGGGCGGCGTCGATCCAGTGAACCGGGTCGTCCGCGGGCTTGGTTTCGACGACATAACCCTTCATCGCAAGCTCCCCTACCCTCCGCCACCGCTCGTCGCAGGGGTGAGGCCTCCGCTCACCAAGGACCCCGGGAGCTTCGCGACCGCCACGCCCGCCGCCCTGCTCCGCTTGGTGAGCGCCGTACGGGCCGGCAAGGTGGTCGACGAGGGCTCATCGGACCTCATCTTCAGTACGCTCGGTCACCAGCAGTACCACAGTGGGGTCCCGAGGGCCTTCTTGGGCCTTGCCGAGCCGGGACAGGCGCCGGATGAGTGGCCCGCCGTAGCGAGCAAGACGGGCTCGGTCCCGGGCTGCCGTGCGGAGGTCGGCGTCGTCTCTCTCCCGGACGGATCTGAGTTCGCCTATGCAGTGATGGCCGACGACCTCGCCGACACGACGATGAGCACGCTCTCCGAGGGGGAGGAGCTGCTCGGTCGAGTTGGCGCGGCGATGCTCCGGCATTGGTGGCCGGGGCCCCGCCCGGTGCCCCTGCGACCTGGGTGGCCGTGACCGACGCTTCTGCGGCTGGCACAAGCGGCCCAAGGGCTGCGCTTGGCGCGGGCTCGTTCCCAAGCGCCTCGAACGCCACGACGGCGCTCGTGGCCGTCCCGGTGGCGAACGTCTGGTCGGAGCCGGGGGCGGTGCGTCGCGTGGACAGCCCGGCGCTGGCACCTCGGCCCGACCTTGCAATCTGGCTCGCCGCCATGACCCATGACGATCGTCTCGGCCTCCAAGGGCGCCTCGAAACCCAAGCTCTGCTCGGGGAGCCTGTCGTCGTCGTGGGTGAGCGCGCCGGCTGGGCGGAGGTGAGGCTGCCAAAGCAGCCAAGCCGCAAGGACGCCGTGGGCTACCCGGGATGGGTGCGTTCCGAGCACCTCGTCCTAGCCCCTTGGCTCGTCGCCCCGAAAGAGACGGTATCGCGCCTAGGGGTCCTGGCTCGTGTACTCCCCGGCGCGCCGCTCGTCTTGACCTACGGCGTCAGGCTCCCCCTCGAGGGGCGCCGCGACGGGACGGCTCTCCTCCGGTCGCCAAAAGGCGAGCCCTTGG